>DATIQI010000190.1:0-3156 GCA_035470985.1 Acidobacteriota bacterium | reverse complement strand
TCCGCGCGCGCGACCGTCTCGTTCCCCCGGGCGATCTTCTCGCCGTTCTTCCTCTGGAGCCGCGCGCGGAACCGCTCGCCCGCGGGCGTGTCGAGGTCGACGTCGATCGTCCAGTACTCCTGAGGCACGAAGGCGCGGATCTCGTCCTCCCGCTCGCAGATCAGGCGGAGCGCGACGCTCTGCACGCGCCCGGCCGAGAGGCCGTAGCGGACGGTCTTCCAGAGGTAGGGGCTCACCTTGTAGCCCACCAGCCGGTCGAGGACGCGGCGCGCCTGCTGCGCCTGCACCTTCGCCATGTCGATGGTACGCGGCGAGGCCAGCGCCTCGTCGATGCCGCGCTTCGTGATCTCGTAGAACGCGAGCCGGCGGAACTTCTCCTCTCCGTCGCCCAGCGTCTCGGCGAGATGCCAGGCGATGGCCTCCCCTTCGCGATCGGGGTCGGGCGCCAGGTAGATGGTCGCCGCGCGCCGCGCGCTGGCCTTCAGATCCTTGACGATGTTTCCCTTCCCCTTGATGAGGACGTACGAGGGCTCGAAGCCGCCCTCCACGTCGACGCCGAGCTTGCTCTTCGGGAGGTCGCGCACGTGCCCGTTCGAGGCGCGCACCTCGAATCCGGCGCCGAGGTACTTGGCGATCGTGCGCGCCTTGGCCGGCGACTCGACGATGACCAGGCTGAGGCCCGATCGCCCGGCCGCGCGGCCCGCCTTGGACGCGGTCGCGCGCTTGGCCGGCTTCGCGGTCTTCTTGGCCGCGGAGGAGGCCTTCGCGGGAGCCGTGGACGGCGGGGCCGCGGCGTTCGCCTTCTTGGCGGCGGCCGGGGTCTTCTTCTTCGTAGCGGCGCTCTTCTTCGTGGTCTTGGTCGGCATTTAGTGCACCCAGGCGGGGTTGCTCGGATCGAACTCGACGCCGTGCTCGTCGTCGAACCAGCGGATGAGCACGGAGGTGGCGAGTTCCTTGGCGGACGCTTCGGTATCGAGAATGGAGGAATCCTCCCGCGCCCGCGCCATGATCTCCTCGAACTGCTCGGGGCTCACGCGCCCCTGCTCCACGAGGCCGTAGAGGTAGCGGTATCCGGGCGCGTCGAGGTGCGCCCGCTCGGATCCGGTGGGCACCCGCACGCTGCGCCGCGGGGTCGTCGGGTCCTCGGAGAAATCCTCGCGGGCGTACGGCTCCAGCGCGCGGAAGATCAGCTCGAAGGCCCGGTTCACGACGTCGGCGTCGTGACGGCCCGAATCGAGCACCTGCGTCAGCTCGAGGAGCGCGTCCTCGTCCCCGTCCACGTACGCCTTCAGCTGCTCCACGATCAGGAACACCATCTCGCGAACGCTGTCATCCATCGGGTGTCCTCCTTCGGGCTAGGCTCCGTGGCACTTCTTGTACTTCTTCCCGCTGCCGCAGGGACAGGGATCGTTGCGCCCCACCTTCGGCTCGGAGGGCTCCGTCGCGTGCGGCGCGGCCGCCGAGGCGGCCGGCGCGGCGGGAGCGGCCTGCGTTCCGAACGCGGTGACGCTGGGGTGGGACGCTTGGGCCCGCAGCGCCCGCGAAGCGCCTTCGCGCGCCGAGCCCGTCGCCGAGGCGCCGGCCGGCGTCCCCAACCGCATCGGCGGAGGCGGCGGAGGCGGGGGCTCCGCGATGAGCGCCGCGCGGAAGAGATGGCGCACGGTCTCCTCGCGGATGGAGCGCGTCAGGTCCTCGAACATCGCGAACGCTTCCTTCTTGTACTCGATCAACGGATCGCGCTGCCCGTAGGCGCGCAGGCCGATCCCCTCCCGCAGATGGTCCATCTCCCGGAGGTGGTCCATCCAGTGCTCGTCGATGACGTGGAGGTAGATGTGCCGCTCGGCTCCGCGCAGGAGCTCGGGGGTGAACTCGCGCTCCTTCGCCTCGTAGATCTCCCGGAACGCGCCCATCAGCCACTCCGTCCAGTCGTCGGCGTTCCGGAGCGCGTCGGGATCCGGCGGCGCGAGCGGGCGGAGCGCGATCTGGCTCAGCTCGTTCAGGAGGCGCTTCTCGTCCTCTTCGTCGATCCGATCGCCCGCGAAGTGCGTGGCGACCCGGTCCCGCACGGTCGCCTCGATCATCTCGAGCATGGTCTCGCGGAGGTCCGCCTCCTCCAGCGCCTGGAGCCGCTGCCCGTAGATGACGGTTCGCTGGCGGTTCATCACGTCGTCGTATTCGAGGAGGTGCTTGCGGATCTCGAAGTTGTGCGCCTCCACGCGGCGCTGGGCCCGCTCGATCGCGCGCGTCACCAGCCCGTGCTCGATCACTTCCCCCTCCTGGACGCCGAGGCGCTCCATGATCCCCGCGATCCGCTCGGATCCGAAGAGACGCATCAGATCGTCCTCGAGCGAGAGGAAGAAGCGCGACGCGCCGGGATCGCCCTGGCGGCCCGACCGCCCGCGCAGCTGCCGGTCGATGCGGCGGCTCTCGTGGCGTTCCGTGCCGATGATGTGGAGCCCGCAGGGGATCTCCTCCTTGCAGCGCGCCACGTTCCGCCACACGCCGTTCTCCAGCTTGCTGGTCGAGGACGAGAAGCAGCCCCGGTCGCACCGGATGACGCCCGACTCCAGCTTGATGTCGGTCCCGCGCCCGGCCATGTTCGTCGCGATCGTGACCGCCCCGCGGCGTCCGGCGTTCGAGACGATCTCGGCCTCCTGCTGGTGGTACTTCGCGTTCAGCACGTGGTGCGGCACGCCCTTCCGTTTCAGGAAGCGGCTCAGCGTCTCCGACGCCTCGACCGAGATGGTGCCGACCAGGACCGGGACGCCCATGGCGTGGAGATCGGCGATCTCCTCCACCACCGCGTTGTACTTCTCGCGGCGGGTCTTGTAGATCAGGTCGTTCGTGTCCTCCCGGCGGACCGGCTGGTTCGTCGGGATGACGACGACGTCGCGCTTGTACGTGTGCCAGAACTCGGTCGCCTCCGTCTCCGCGGTTCCGGTCATTCCGGCCAGCTTCTCGTAGAGCCGGAAGTAGTTCTGGATCGTGATCGTCGCGAGCGTCTGCGTCTCGCCCTCGACCTTCACGGTCTCCTTCGCCTCGATCGCCTGGTGGAGCCCGTCGGAGTAGCGGCGACCCGGCATGAGTCGGCCGGTGAACTCGTCCACGATCAGGATCTTCCCGTCCTGGACGACGTACTCCACGTCCTTCTCGTAG
>DATIQI010000189.1:0-25106 GCA_035470985.1 Acidobacteriota bacterium | reverse complement strand
CCCCTAGGCCGCGCCGGCTCCGGCCCGCGGGTCGGAGCGGGTCAGGAGGTCGCGGGCGCCTCGGGGCTCCCCAGGCGCTTCAGGGTGCGCAAGTGCGAGCGGACCGCCTCGCGCATCGTCTCGTGGCGGTGGTGCGGCACGCCGTGCCGCGCCGCCGTCTCGCGCACGATCCGGTGAATGGCCGGGTAGTGCACGCTGCAGACTTTCGGGAAGAGATGGTGCTCGACCTGGAAGTTGAGTCCCCCGACGTACCACGACAGAAGGCGGTTCGACGTCGCGAAGTCGGACGTCGTCTCCATCTGGTGGACCATCCAGGCGCTCTCCATCGTTCCGTCCGGCTCGGGGACCGGGTGCTCGGTCTCCTCCACCACGTGCGCCAGCTGGAAGACGATTCCGAGGATCATCCCGGCCGTCAGGTGCATCGCCAGGAACCCGATCGCGAACTGCCACCACGCCACGTCGAGGACCAGGAGCGGGACGACGATCGTCCAGCCGTAGTAGACCGCCTTCGCGACGACGAGCGTCGCGATCTCCTTCCCCTCGTGGCGCTTGTCGCGGAACGGCCCCAGGTCCTTCATCCGGAAGTAGCGGTAGTCCTTCACGAAGACCCAGAAGAGCGTCGTGAGGCTGTAGGCCGCGAGGGCGTAGAGGTGCTGGTAGCGGTGGAACGGCTTCCGCTCCGCCTGCGGCGAGAGGCGGAGAAGCGGCGACACCTCCAAGTCCTCGTCGAGGCCGTGGACGTTGGGGTAGGTGTGGTGGATTACGTTGTGCGTGATGCGCCACATGTAACCGTTCGCCCCCGCGAGGTCGAAACTGTAGCCGAGGATCCGGTTCACCCACGGCTTGTCGGAGTACGCGCCGTGGAGCGCGTCGTGCGCCACGCCGAACCCGATCCCCGCGATGCCCGCGCCCATCACGACGGCGAGCCCGAGCATCTGCCAGGGCGTGAATTGGTTGGTCAGGATGAGGGCGTAGGCCCCGAACGTGACCGCGAAGAGGATCACGGTCTTCAGGACCATGGAGGCGTTCGCCTTGGGAGAGAGGCCGCGCTCCGCGAAGTACTCCGCGACGCGACGCTTCACGTCCTCGCCGAATCCGGCGGGCGCGCCGGGGGCGAAGACGACTCGGCCGGATGCGTTGTCGGTGGTTGCCGTCGTTTCGAGAATGGGACCCTCCTTGCTTGGTCCCCGTCCCCCTGACGGGTCCAGACTCGTTTCGAGCGGCGGGGCTCCGGGGACCCGGAGGCGCGCCGCCGCTTCTTCCATCCATCCTACTCCACGCGGGACGAATGGTACAATCGTCCGCTCATGATCACGCTCAATAATGTCAGCAAGCAGTACGGCCGCCAGATCCTCTTTGTCGAAGCCTCCTTCCAGCTGAACGCGGGCGAGAAGGTCGGGCTGGTCGGTCCCAACGGGGCCGGCAAGACGACCGTCTTCCGGCTCATCGCGGGCGAGGAACTCCCCGACGAGGGCGACGTTTCGGTCCCCAAGCGGACGACCACCGGCTACTTCAAACAGGACGTCGGCGAGATGTCGGGGCGCTCCGTGCTCGACGAGGCGATCGCGGGAAGCGGCCGGCTGGGCGACCTCCACCACGAGTTGAAGGACCTGGAGCACGCCCTGGCCGATCCCGCGCGCGCCGGCGAGATGGACGCGATCCTGACGCGCTTCGGCGCGGTGCAGGAGGCGTACCAGGACGGGGGCGGCTACGACCTCGAGGCCCGCGCGCGGGAGGTGCTCCACGGCCTCGGATTCGAGGACCGCCAGGTGGACGGCGACGTCGGCGCGCTCTCCGGGGGATGGAAGATGCGGGTCGGGATGGCCCGCGTCCTCCTCGGCCGCCCCGACGTGCTCCTCCTGGACGAGCCGACGAACCACCTCGACATCGAGTCGATCCTCTGGCTGGAGCGCTTCATCGCCGACTATCCCGGCGCCGTGCTCATGACCTGCCACGACAAGGACTTCATGAACCGCGTCGTCTCCCGGATCGTGGAGATCGACGGCGGCGAGTTCACGTCCTACACCGGCGACTACGACTTCTACGTCCGGGAGCGGGCCGTCGCGGAGGCGAACCGCGAGGCCGCGTACGCGCGCCAGCAGGCGATGCTCGCGAAGGAGCGCCGCTTCATCGAGCGCTTCGCCGCGCACGCCGCCAAGGCGGCGCAGGTCCAGAGCCGCGTGAAGAAGCTGGAGAAGCTCGACCTGGTGGAGCTGCCGGTGCGGCGGAAGGTGGTGGAATTCGAGTTCCGGCGCCCGCCCCGCTCGGGCGAGGACGTCGTGGCGCTGGCGGGGGTCTCGAAGGCCTACGGCCCGAGGGTCCTCTACGACGGCTTCGATTTCGTGATTCGCCGCGCCGAGCGGTGGTGCGTCATGGGCCGGAACGGCGCCGGGAAGACGACGCTCTTGAAGCTGGTCGCGGGCGTCCTGCCGCCCGACCACGGCAGCGTCCGCCTCGGCGCGGGACTGAAGGTCGGCTACTTCGCGCAGCAGTCGCTGGAGCAGCTCGATCCCGCGCTCACCGTCTTCGAGCAGATCCAGCACGCGTTCCCCCAGGAGGGACAGGGCGTGCTCCGAAACCTGCTCGGCGCGTTCCACTTCTCGGGAAGCGACGTGGAGAAGCCGGTGCGGGTCCTATCGGGCGGCGAGAAATCGCGCCTGGTCCTCGCGCAAATGCTCTTCGATCCGCCGAACTTCCTCATCCTCGACGAGCCGACCAACCACCTCGATCTCGAGACGAAGGAGATGCTCGTGGAGGCCCTTCGCGACTTCGAGGGGACGATGCTCTTCGTGAGCCACGACCGGACCTTCCTGCGCGGGCTCAGCAACCGGGTCCTGGAGCTGCGGCCGGGGGACGGAAACGGCGTCCCCGCGCTCCCTCCGTTCGCCTACGGCGGCTCGTACGTCGAGTTCGTGGAGCGGACCGGGAGCGAAGCGGCCGGCGTCCACCGCTAGGCCGTTCTCAGTACTTCACGCTGCAGCCGTACGGCTGCGTCCTCGAGGTCTCCACGCTCGTTCCCGCCATCGCGGCGTCGAGCGCCGCCACCACGTAGTTCTTCGCGGTCGCCAGGTCCTCGCGGCGGGTCGAGGGCTTGTCGTCGATCGCTCCGTCGTAGAGCAGCACGCCCTTCGGATCGATGACGAACATGTGGGGCGTCGTCTTCGCGGCGTACGCCTTCCCCACCGCCCCCTTCGGATCGAGGAGGAAGCGGGACGGAGCGGCATCGCGCTCCGCGACGAGCGCCGCGGCCTCGGGACCGGTCACGTGTCCCTGCTTCCCCTTCGCCGAGGAGCAGATCGTGATCCAGACGACGTCCTGAGCCGTGTACTTCTTCTGGAGCGCCTGCATCTGGCCGCTGCCGTAGTGCTTTCCCACGAACGGACAGTCGAAGTTCACCCACTCGAGCACCACGAACTTCCCCTTGAAGTCGGCGAGCCGGACGGTCTTCCCGTCCATGTCCGGGAGCGAGATCGCGGGCGCCGGCTTCCCGGCCACGGGAGCGGCGTGGACGAGGGGAGTCTGGGGGAAGGCGGCGAGGAGGCAAGCGAGCGTCAGCAGGCGGGTCATGGATTCTCCCTTTCGACGGCGACGAAGCGCGAGGAACACCACGAAGAACGCCGCCGTCACGACCGCGGTTCCCGCGGCCAGGGCGGTGCCGAGCGGGCGACTCGAGGGGACGGGCGCCGGCGTCGGATCTCCCGCGCTCAGCGCCACGTCCACCGCCAGGGCCGTCGGGGCACTCCCACCGCGCCCCTCCAGCGCCAGCACTCCGGTGAGACGGGGCGGAAGGCCCGAATCGTTGGATGCCGGTGTGGCGGTGACCCGAACGCCACCGGCCGTTCGCTCGAATCCCTGGGGCGCCGCGTACTCCACGATCAAAGGCCGATCGGCGTAGAAGTAGCCGCCGCGGACCTCCTCCCCCTCCGGGGGCACGATCGAAATCGAAATCGCCCGGGGACCGGCCTCCGCGGCGATCGCCCACCCGTCGGCGCTTCGGGGCATTCGGGCTCGGGCGGCCCTGAAGAGCGCGGCGTCGGGACCCGGCTCCGGTGGGGCGGAGGGGGCGGCGCGGCGCACCGGTAGCGCCAGATCCAAGGTCGCCGAGCCGGCCAGGCAGACATCGGAGCACTCGAGCCAGTCGAAGCGCCCGGCGAGGAGGATCGAGTCGCCCGCCAGGGAGGCGGGTGGCGTGATCTCGACCGGGAAGAGCACGTCCCGCTCGTAGCCGTAGCTCATGAGGCTCCCGGTCGGCATCCGTTCGGGCGCGGGCCACGAGATCGGCCCGGCGGTGAATCCATCGGGAAGGCTCCACTCGATCGCGAGGGGGAGTCCGGCGTCGCCGGGATTGCGCCAATACGTGTGCCACCCTTCGCGGATCTTCATCCGCACGCCGACCGCGAAGGGCCGGCCCGGCGCGACGGAAGCCTCTTCCGAGAGGAGCGTGACGGCGATGTTGTCGCTCTCCCCGGTCGGAGCCGCGAACGCGGCGGGGGCGGCGACGGCGATCGCGAGCGCGGCGCCGAGGATCGCCACGCCCGCGATCGCGCGAAGACGCGCGGCGATCCACGCGCCCGCCCGATGAGGGGATGGAACTCGCTGGAGCGTCGTCCGGTCTCGCCGCATACCCGAGCATTGTAGACCAGCGCTGGCGGGGCGGCCTCGAAACGGCTAAGGTGGCCGTACCGGGGCGCGGACCGTCCCCCGCAACCCCCTATTCGGAGGTACAAGGATGTCCCCGACGCAGACCGCTCCTTCGCGGCAGCTTCAGCTCGCCGTGTTCATCGATTTCGAGAACATCGCCCTCGGGCTCCGGAGCGCCGAGGCCAAGTTCAACGTCCGCCGCATCCTCGATCGGCTCCTCGAGAAGGGCAAGGTGATCGTGAAGGTCGCCTACGCCGACTGGAACCGCTTCCGCGGCTACACGACGGACCTCCACGAGAACGGGATCGAGCTGATCGAGATCCCGGCCCGCTCCACCACCGGAAAGAACTCGGCCGACATCCGCCTCGTGGTCGACGCGATGGACTTGAGCTGGAGCAAGGAGCATATCGACACGTTCGTGATCGTCTCGGGCGACAGCGACTTCTCGCCGCTCGTATCGAAGCTGAAGGAGAACGGCAAGCACGTGATCGGGATGGGGATGAAGGCGTCGACCTCGCCCCTGCTCGCCAACAGCTGCGACGAGTTCGTCTACTACGAGGACCTGGAGCGGGGCGGCGAGGAAGCCGTCTCGACCGCGAAGCCGCCGCGCGGAAAGGAAGAGGCGTTCCGGCTCCTGGCCGAGACCGTGCGGGCGCTCCAGCGCGAGAACTTCGAGGTCATCCAGGCGTCTCTGGTGAAGGACACCATGAAGCGGAAGCGTCCGGCGTTCAACGAAGCGGCCCTCGGCTACGACAGCTTCAGCGAGATGCTGGAGGACGCGCAGGAGTCCGGCGTGGTGACCCTTCGCAAGGACGAGCGGAGCCGCACCTATCACGTCACGGCGCCCGCCGCGACGGACCGGCAGCGGCGGACGGGCGCCGGGGCTCCGAGCGCGGCCTCGAGCGCGTCGAGCGGCGGTACGGGCGCCGGGGCCGGAAGCGGGACGGGGCGCGGAAGCGCCGGCGGCGGCCGGCGCCCCTCCAGGCGATCGCGCGCTTAGCCGGGCGCGACCGGGGCGAGAACCCCGGCGCCGCTAGCGCGCGGGAGGCCCCCAGCCCGCGCCGCGCCCCAGCCAGGTCTGCTTCTCGACCGGCAGGTGCCCCACGTGGCTGAACATCACGAGCCGAGCCGAGCCGTCCGGGCGCACCGCGAGCACGGTGAGCGAGGCGTTCCCGATCGTCATCGTGATCCACCGTTTCGTGTCGGCGCCCATCGCGCGGGCCACGAACCAACGGATCACGTTTCCGTGGCAGACCAGGAGATCGTGCGCGTCCGCGTCGGGCGAGGGGCGGACGTACTTGGCCCACGCCGTCTCGAGGGTTCGTTCGCACTCCGACTGTTCGCTCCGTTCGGCGTCGGTGGCGGCGCTGTCGCGGACGGAAGGCGGCCCGCACTCCCGGATCAGCGTGTCGCGCTCGGCGACGCGTCCCAGGATCGCGGCGAGGTCGCCCGCCGTCTCGCGGGCCCGCGTGTAGTCGCTGCTCACGAGGAGCCGGGGCTTCACCGGAAGCGACGCCAGGCGCGCGCCGAGGAGCCGTGCCTGCTCGTGGCCGAGCGCGTTCAGGCCGTTCGCCGTCCGGTCGTCGAGCGAGTCGACGCGGTCGTACATCCCGTGGCGGATCAGGTAGACGTAGCGTGTCCCCTGCGCCGAGGGAGTCGGCTCGGCCGCCCGGGACGTCGTGGCGAGGGCCAGGAGCGAGGCGACGGTCGTCGCGGCGATTCCGAGTCGAAGCGGGCCCGGGCGCATTCGGTCAGCGGTAGTGGAAGAGCGCGCCCGTCTCGCCCACCGCGAAGACGTCTTCTGGGCCGCTCCCCCACACGCCCTCGAGATACGCCGGGATGCCGAGCGAAACGGGGCTCCACTCGGTTCCATCGTACCGGAGGAGTGCCTGGGGGCCCGCCGCGTAGACGTCGCCGCCGGACGAACCCCAGACCGAGAAGACGTGCCCCACCGTGCCGTTGGTCATGGGCGCCCACGCATTCCCGTCGAAGCGGACGATCGTCCCGTTCGCGCCCACGGCGAAGACGTCGGTTCCGCTCGAACCCCAGACGTCGTAGAGCGGTTCGGCCGTCCCGCTCGTCATCGGGGCCCATCCGTTTCCGTCGTAGCGGAGGATCGTTCCGGAGAAGCCGACCGCGAAGACGTTGGACGGCCCGGTTCCCCAAACGCCCAGGAGGTGCGTCGTCACGCCGCTCGTCATCGGGGCCCACGTCGCGCCTCCGTAGTGCAGGATCTGACCGTTGTTCCCGACGATGAAGACGTCGTTCGGGCCGCTCCCCCAGACGCCGGTCAGAGGCTCGGACGATCCGGCCGCCACGGATTCCCAACCGGCGCCCTCCCGGTGGAGCACGGTTCCGACCGCGCCGACCACGTAGACGTCCGAGGGACCGCTTCCCCAGACCGCGTGAAGGGCCTCGGGAGTGCCAGGATCCTCAGGGCTCCAGCGCGCTCCGTCGTAGTGGAGCAGGGTGCCTCTAACGCCCACCGCGAAGACATTGTTCGGGCCGCTCCCCCAGACGTCGAGGAGGTCGTAGGGCCTGAACGGCGGCGCCGGAACGACCCGCATCGGGTGAATCCATCCCGTCGGGCGCAGCCGCCGGACCTCGCCGAACGCGCCCACGGCCACGGGTCCGCCCGCCGCGGAACCTTTCACGGCGAAGAGGTCCTTCGTGGTGCCCGATTCCATCGGCGTCCAGCCGTTCCCGTCGTATCGGTCGATGATCCCGCCCTCCCCCACGACGTAGACGTCGTCGGAGCGGCTCCCCCAGACGGCGCGCAGCGAGGCGCCGGCCGGGAAGGAGTCGCGCGTGAAGAAGGGGGTCCACGACTCGCCGTCGTAGCGGAGGCCGCCGCCGCCCCCCACGACGTAGATGTCGTCGTCGGCGCTCCCCCAGACGTCCCAGATCTCGCCGACGAGGGGAATCGTCACCGGCGACCAGGAGACGCCGTCGAAATGGACGACCACGCCGCCGCTGAAACCGCCTCCCACGGCATAGACGTCCGAGGGACCGCTCCCCCAGACCCGCCGGAGCCCCTGGTCCGTGCCGGGGTCCTGGGGCGACCAGGAGACGCCGTCGAAATGGAGAGCGACCGGCCCCAAGCCGTCGTAGCCGACCGCAATGACGTGCTTGGATCCGCTGCCCCAGACTCCCGTCAGACGCGCCCAGCCGCTTCCCGTCATCGGCGACCATGATGTGCCGTCGAAATGGAGGATGGTGCCCAACGCGCCGACCGCCACGACGTCGCTCGCCGACGAGCCCCAGACGCCGTAGAGCGACAAGCTCGTACCGCTCTCCATCGCGGTCCATACCGAGTTGTCGTAGTGGAGGATCACCCCGTCGGCGCCGACGACGAAGATCTCGCCGCCCGGGGACGACCACGAATCGAACAGGCTCGGGCCCATCGGAATCCCCTCGATGGTCCAGGCGGGCTCGCGGGATGGATCCGGCGCGAAGGGGCTCTTCCCCCCTTTGTCGCCGCACCCGAGAATGGCCGCCGAGAGGAGGACGAGTGCCAGGGCCAAAATGCGGGCAGGTTTCGAACGCATGGCATCCTCCTGGTTCGGGGAGCCCGCCGCGGCGGTGGGGGCGTCCTCGACGATGTGGTGACGAGGACTAGTCGGGCCAATCCCGCTTCGGAAGCACGTCGAGGAACGAGGCCGTCGCCTTCGATCGGGGCAGCTCCGGGCGCCCGAAGAGAATCGCCTTCGTCTCGATCTTCCTACCGTAGGCGCGCTCGTTCGCGCTCTTGTCCGCGGCGACCTTCGCCCCCTCGAGCGAGATCCCGGCGAAGGCGCCCTTCGAGCGCCCGTACGAGTAGATCTCGGCGTCGAGTTTCAGATCGGTGGCCGCCTCGGCGCTCCGTCCGACCGGCCCCGCCGAGACGCCCGCCTTCGCGCCGAGCGTGAACTTGCTCTCCACCAGCGACCGGGCTCCGCGCTCGGACATGAAGAAGAGGACGACGTCGGCCTTCTCCACGCCGATCTGGAAGCCGAAGCTCCCGCCCGTCATCGTGAGGAACGTCGGCGCGCTCCAGACTCCGGCCGAATCGCGGCACGACATGACGCCGTGCCCGCGGCGTCCGCCGATCCCGAAGGCGCCCTTCACCACGCCCGGGAAGACGGCGACGCAGCGGCACCTCTCGAGCAGGGGCTGGGGCACTTCCGCGTCGGGCATGTCGCGGATTTCCAGGAAGACGGCGCGCGCGTCGCCGAGGCGCCGCGCCTCGCGATCCTCGGCCCCGGGATCCGCCGCGCCGGCGCAGGCGGGAACGAGTGCCAAGGCCAGGAGCCACGCCAATGCGGCGCGAACGCGACCGTGCGGCCTCACGCGCCCACCTCCTCGCGCTCCGTCGCTTCGGCGATCTCCTTCATCGTGAGCCGTTCCCCGACAGACATCGCGGCCTCGACGTCCGCCTCCGGCGAGTCGCCGTAGATCTCCGCGCGGTGGCGCACGAAGTCGCGGGTCATCTCCTTCTTGAATTCTTGCTCGTTCGCCCTTCCGAATCCGATCCAAGCGAGGCCCGTCGCGCGGTCGCCCTTCCGGAGCTTCAGGATCCCGAGCAGGAAGGCCCCGTAGAAGAGAGGTTCGTTGAACTCGAGGGCCGTCGCCATGGCTTGCCGCGCCCAGGTCCAGGCTTCGGCGTTCCGCCCGGCGCGGACGTAGTTGAGCGCGAGGCTGATCTCGGAGCCGATCCGAAACTGGACCGCTCCGGTCTCGCGGATCACCGCGAGCGCCGTCTTCGCTTCCCGCTCCGCCGACTCCAGATCGTCCACCTCGATGTGAACGATGGAGAGGTTGGCGAGCACCATGCACTCGGAAGCGCGGTCCCCCATCTCGCGGTAGATCCCGCGCGCCCGCTCGTAGCATTCCAGGGCTTTCGCGTAGTCTTCCTCGAACCCGTGGAGATTTCCCAGCGAGTTCAAGCCGGTCGCTTCGCTTCGGAGGTCGCCAAGCTCTCGCGCCAGCTGGATGCTCTCCTCGAAGGCATGACGCGCGCCCTCCACGTCGGTCCGGTGGTTCACGTTCCCGACCTGGCGGAGGATGAAGAGAAGGGTCGGCTTGTCGCCCGACTTCCGCGCGATGGCCAGCGCCTCGACGAGGTAGCCGCGGCTGGTCTCCAGATCCCCCCGCCACATCGCGAGCCGGCCGAGCTGCCCGAGGAGGTTCGCCTGCAGAACCTCGTGCCCGATGGCCCTTGCCTCCGCGAGGGCCGGCTCGAGGATCGCGACCGACCTCTCGTGGGAGCCGCGGTACCGCTCGAGTTCGGCCCGATGGATGTCCACCTCGAGACGCTGCGCCGTATGCTCCGGTCCGGCGAGGATCTCGCGGGCACGCTGGAAGACCGTCCCCGCCTCGTCGAGCGCCGCCAGGATCATGGCCCGCTGCCCCGCCTTCATGAGCTGCGCGCCGGCCAGCGCGGGCTCGTCGGCTCGGCTGTAGTGCTCGGCCACCAGGAGCGTGTGCTCCCCGGACCGCTCGCCGCCGACCTCAAGCAGCCAGTCGCCGACCAGCCTGTGGAGCGCTCGGCGCTGCCGCGGCACGACCGTTTCGTACGTCACGTCGCGCAGGATCGCGTGACGGAAGACGTATTCCACGGTTCCCGCGAATCCCGACTCTTCGCGCTGCAGGATCATCTCCCGATCGCGCAAGTCTTCGAGCATGGCCTGAACGTCGTCCGACTTGAGCCCCGCCGTCTCCTGGCTCAACCGGACCGCGGCGGCGTCCCAGAAGATCCGGCCCACCACCGACGCGCGCTGGAGCATCTGATGGAGCGGCGCGGGAAGGGTGTCGAGGCGCGCTTGGAGGACGCCCGTGAGCGTGGCGGGGACGCGCACGGTGGAGAGTCGCGACGTATCCACGGACCACGCTCCCTCGCCCTTCAGGATCACGCGGTCGTCGATGAGCGCCTTGATCAGCTCCTCGATGTAGAAGGGATTGCCGTCCGCGCGGTCCACGACGAGATCCCGGAGCGCCGTCGGCACCTCGGGCACGTGCTTCAGCAGCTCGCGCACGAGCCGGCGGCTGGAGAGCTGGGAGAGGGGCTCGAGCTGGATCCGCTCGTGGAAGCGCTGCCCCTCGCCCCACTGCGGGCGGCGCTCGTAGAGGCTGGGGCGCGCCATGCAGAGGACGAAGAGGGGCAGGTCGGTGTTCTCGCGAACCAGGTTGTTGATCAGGTCGAGCGACCGGTCGTCGGCCCAGTGGATGTCCTCGATGTGGATCACGACGGGGTTCTTCTTCGACGCCGTGGTGAAGAACTCGCCGAGGAAGCCCTGCGCCGCGCGGCGGAACGCGTCGCCGTCCTGGAGCGCGGCGGAAACCTCCGGCTTGTCGGAGAAGTCGAAGCCGACGAGCTGTCCGATGAAATGGGCCTTCCGGGTGGAACCCGCTCCCAGGAACCCCTCGATCCCCTTCACGAACTTCTCGTGCACCTGGGAAAGCGGGTCGGAGTCGAGGATCTGGAATCGGAACGAGAAGAGATCGCGCGTGAGCGAATAGGGCTGGAGCATGGAGGGCTGCGTGGCGCGCGCCTGGAAGAACCAGACGGACTGCTCCTGCAGCTCCATCCAATTGCTGAATTCGTAGAGGAGGCGCGACTTGCCGACGCCGGCCTCGCCCACGACCGTCACCACCTGGGTTTCGCCGTCCTCCAGAGTCAGCGTGAGGGCTTCCTGGAGCAGCCGGAGCTCGATCTCCCGGCCGATCATCCTCGTCTCGACGCCCTCGATCCCGCGGGCGCGCAGGCGGAACGCGCGCGGCTTCACCTGCGTGACGATGTAGACGTCGAGCGGTTCCTTCCGCCCCCGGATCCGGAGGGGATCGCGCTGGATGAAGGTGAAGACGCCCCGGACCAGCGTGTAGGTCTCGTGCGCGACCAGGATGCCGCCCGCCGAGGCCGCGTCTTTCAGACGGCCCGCCAGCGTGATCGGCGCGCCGCTCGCGGTGTAACTTCCGGATTCGGTCTCGCGTTCCAGGAGGACCGGACCGGTGGTGATGCCCGCGGCGAACGGGAGCGGATTCTCCTCCGTCGGTTCCCACGCCGCGCCGAGCGCGCCCTTCACGGCGGCCCGGGTCCGATCGCGCATGAGGAGCGCCGCGCGAATGGCGTTCTCGGTGTCGTCCTCGCGCGCGCGGTCTCGGCCCCAGAGGACCAGCCCCGATTCGTCGGCGCGGCTGTGGATCACGCCGCCGAGCTTCGCCGCGATCTCGGCGAAGCCGCCCCAAAGCCCCGCCGTCGTGGTCTTCACCTTCTCCGCGTCGGCGCCGGTCTCGTAGAGCATCTCGGCCAGCTCCTTCACGTCCACGGAGACGGCCGTCATCTGCCGCTGCTGGTCGGAGGGCGTGCTCGCGCTCGGCGTCTCGCCGCCCGCCCGCTGGGCCCGGAGGGCCGCGAGCTGATCCACCGAGATCGTCTGGGTCATCGACTGGAGCGCCGCCGGGGCGCTGCTCGGCTTGATCTTCAGCGCGCGGGCCAGCTCCTCGACGAACGCCGCCGCGGTCGGATGGCGGTCGCCCTTCTCCTTCGCCAGCGCCTTCGCGATCACCGGATCGACCGACTTCGGAACGTCGGACGCCAGATCGCTCGCCTTCGGGATCGGACTGTTCAGATGAGCCAGGATCACTTCGAATCCGCTCTCGTGCTCGTAGGGCGGGCGTCCGGTCAGGATTTCGAACGCCATCACGCCGAGCGAGTAGATGTCGGCCGCCCGATCCACCTGCGCGTCGCCCCGCGCCTGCTCCGGCGCCATGTAGCCCGGCGTCCCGATCATGAAGCCCGTGCCCGTCAGGTCCTTTTCGTTTCCCGAAGCGCGTGCGATGCCGAAATCCGTGAGGAACGCGTTTCCCTCCTTGTCGATCATCACGTTGGAGGGCTTCAGGTCCCGGTGGACGACGCCCTGACGGTGCGCGTAGTCGAGCGCTCCCGCGAGTTGATTCAGGATGTAGAGGAGCTCGTCGCGCGGCACGCCCCCCTTCTGCTGCACCTGCTTCAGGGTCCCGCCCTCCAGGTAGCGCATCACGATGTAGGGCGGATCGTGCTCTCCGTCGAAGTCGTAGACGGGGAGGAGGTGTGGGTGCTCCAGCCGGGCGATGAGGCGCGCCTCGCGCTGGAACCGCTCCCGGAGGGCCGGGTCGTGGAGGATGGAGGAGCGAATGACCTTGATCGCGACGTGGCGATCCATGCTCGGCTGGTAGGCGCGGTAGACCGTCGCCATGCCGCCGGAACCGATCTCTTCCGTGATTTCGTATGCGCGGAGCTTCTTGCCGATCATCGTGTCGGGGCCTCGTGATGCGGTCTCTCGGGACGGTCGTGGAGCGCTCGTGAAGCGATAAGGATAGTCGAATCGGGGGGTGGGCGCGACTCCGGAGCGATGCGGCCGGCGGCGACGCCGGCGGCTCCGATCCGGCCGCGCCGGGAGCGCGGGAGTCCAGGGGGAAGGGTCCGCGCGGCGCGCGAAATCGGCCGCCCCCAAGATCTTCGCGCTCGTCGCCGCGTTGCGGGGTGGAGGAAGCGGCCCTTCGTGCCGATAATCCAGGGGCGATGCGCCACCCACCGCGACGCCCGCTCTCGGGCCTCTTCCTCGGGACCCTCCTCCTCGCCACGGGGTGCGCCTCCATGGGCGCCGGCATCGGCCTGGACGAGGAACCGTACGAAGCGGGCCGGGCCTCCTTCTACGGCAGCGAGTTCCACGGCCGCCGGACCGCGAGCGGCGAGCGCTACGATCACGGCGACCTGACGGCGGCGCACCGGACGCTTCCGTTCGGAACGCGCGTCCTCGTCACCAATGTCGAGAACGGCAAGAGCGTCGTGGTGCGGATCACCGATCGCGGCCCCTTCCGCAAGGGCCGCGTGATCGACGTCTCGAAGCGCGCCGCGCGGGAGCTGGGATTCGTGCGCCAGGGGACGACCGAGGTCGAACTCCGCGTCGTTTCCAACTAACGGCGGCGCGGGCGCGGGCGCCGGCGCGGGTACGCCGCCCCGCGCGGGGTACGATCGGACCATAGCCCGGCGCGGATCCGCGGGGCCATGCTCGTGGTCGAGGTGACGCAGACCATGACCCGACGACCCCGCACCGGCGTTCCCCCCATCCATCGACTCGCGGCCTGGATCCAGGCGTCGCTCGTCGCGGCGTCGCTCGTCGCGGCGCCCGTGCTCCACCCCTACGCCTGCACGAGCCCCTGCTCGTCCCAGGCGTCCGTGGCATCTCAGGGGGGCGGCGCCCATCTCGACGCGACGCCGGCGGGGCTTCCACCCTGCCATGCTCCCAAGGACGGCGACCCGGGTTCGGGCCCCTGCCGGTGCACCGACGACTGCTGCTCGTTCCAGGCTCAATTCGTCGTCCCGCTCGAGCCGGCCGATGGCGCGCCTCCTTCGCTGCTCCAGGCGGCGCCACCTCCGGCGCGTCCCGACGAGTCGCATCGCGCCCCCGCGGCGCGGCTCCTTCCGTTCCCCACGGGACCCCCTCCGATCGCCTGAGTCCCGGTCCCCGATCTCCGGGGCCGATCCTCGAGTTCCACGCGGGCGCCGCGCGCGTCCCGCGTGATCAGGCCGTTCATTCGGAGGAACACGCCATGTCCCGTGCCTTCATCGGCGGTCTTCTCGCCGCCCTCCTGCTTCTCAGTGGCGGGCTTCGGCCCGCGCCGCTCCTCGCAGCCGGATTCGTCGAGGGGCGCGTTCTCGACGCCTCGACCGGCGAGCCGCTGGCCGACGTCTCGATCCTCGCCGCGAATCGAGCGGTGACGACCGAGCGGGACGGCCGGTTCCGGATCGCCCCCGCGCACGATTCGACCACCGTGGTCGTGCGGCGGATCGGGTACCGGACCCTCACGATCCGGGCGTCCGAGCTCCGCGGCGCCGGCGATCTCCGCCTGGCGCGGGCGCCCGTCGTCCTCCGGTCCCTGGACGTGGCCGGCGGCCCCGAGCCGGCGCGCTGTCTCTGCCAGGGGTCCCAGCTCGCCTACGCGACCACCCCGCGCGCCGCGATCGCCGCGCAGGCGGCGCCCTCGCTCGCCGAGGCGATCGAATCCGCGGAAGGAGTCTCGTCCTCGCGGCCCGGAAGCTGGGGCGCGAAGACCTACCTGCGAGGTCTCGGCGGGGAGCGCGTGGTGGTCATGCTCGACGGGAACCGGATCGAGCGCGCGTGCAACGTCGGCATGGACGGCGGCCTCGCCACCATCCACGCCGACAACGTGGAGCGCGTGGAGATCCTCTCGGGTCCCGGGTCGACGCTCTACGGCTCGGGAAACGTGGGGGGCGTCATCAACGTCGTGACGCGCGCCCCCCGGGACGTGGAATCGCTCCGGGGCGAGATCCGCGCTTCGGCGTCGAGCGAAGTGCCGGGCGGAAGGCTCGGCGGCACGCTCTGGGGACGCCACGGCCGATTCTCGTTCACCGCGTCGGCCGACGGCTCGAGTTACGGCGACCAGCGATCGCCCCTCGGCGTCGTCGGGGGCTCCTCCTTCCGCGATCTCACGGTGGACGCGGCGGGGAGCTACGCGCCGACCCGCTCTCAGCGGATCGATCTCCGCGCGCAACGCTACGCCGGGCGCGACATCGGGTATCCCGGCTCGGGAGACGCCTTCATTCCCGAGGAGGACCGGGCGCTCTACGCCCTCGACTACGGCTGGCAGTGGAGCGGGAGATGGCTGGACGGGTTGAGCGCGAAGGCGTACCTCCAGACGGTCGATCACCACATGACGATGTCCATGATGAAGGCTCCGGCGACGCCCGGCGGCATGCCGATGCGATCGGAGACGGACGCGATCTCGGAGACCGAGACGTGGGGCGGGCGCGTCCAGGCGCGACTTCGCGCCGTCGGGGCGGCGACGCTCGACGCGGGCCTGGAGGCCGCGGGCTGGAACGCGGAGGGCTCGCGGTGGGTCGAACGGACGAAGTCGGGAACGACCAGCACGATGCTCTTCCGCAGCTGGCCGGGCGTGCGCGTGACCGACCTCGGCGCGTTCGCGCAAGGGGGCGTGGCGGCGACCCCGTGGCTCGACGCGAGCGCGGGCGCGCGGTTCGACCGGGTCCTTCGAAGCGCCGACGGTCACGAGCGGACCACCGAGTCGGTCGTGAGCGGAAACGTCGGGCTCCGGGCGCGTCACGAGAACGGGCTCTACGTCCGGACCGGACTCGGATTCGGATACCGGATCCCCGATCCGACGGAGCTCTTCGGGATCCTGCTCCGGCCCGACGGCTTCGTCTATCTCGGCGATCCCGATCTCGCGACCGAGACGAGCCGGAACGTCGAGTTCTCGATCGGCTACGCGGGCGCGCGGGCGCAGGCCTCGGCCACTCTCTTCCGGAATCGTCTCGACGACTATATTTCCACGGTCGTCTCCGGCGATTCGCTCTCCGGGATGCCGATCCGCCGGTACGCGAACGTCGCGACCGCGCGGCTCCGGGGCGTCTCGGGATCGGTCGCGGCGGAGGCGGCGGTGTGGTTGCGGCTCCGCGGGAGCGTCGCCTACACGGAGGGCGAGAACCGCGACACGGGCGATCCGCTCCCGATGGTCGCGCCGCTCGAGGGATCGGCCGCCGCGCGAATCGCGCCGGCCGGCTCCGGGACGTGGATCGAGCCGGAAGTCGAGGCCGCGACGAAGCAGACCCGCGCCGCGCTTGCCCAAGGAGAAGTGAGAACTCCGGGCTTCGTCGTCTGGAACGTGCGGGCCGGGACGGCCGTCGGGCGGACGTCCTTCACGGCGGGTATCGAGAACGTCTTCGACGACGCCTATCGCCGGCACCTCGATCCGGCGCGACTCTGGAGACCCGGGCGGAACGTCTTCGCCAAGGTGACCCAGCGCTTCTGAATTCCGGCGCGGCGGCCGGTCAGACGCTCCGTTTGTCCGGCCGCCGCCGATGCTCCATGTAGATCCGCCGCCACCGGCGCTGCTCCTCGCGGCGGAGGTGGACGTCGGTCTTTCGCGCCTGCCGCTGCGCTTCGCGGAGGAGCTTGCGGTACGAACGGTAGCGCGCGGCCTCGAGCGTCCCGTCCGCGAGCGCCGCCTGGACGGCGCATCCGGGCTCCGAATCGTGCGTGCAGTCGGTGAAGCGGCATGCCGAGGCCAGCGCCTCGATGTCGCCGAACGTCGTCTCGATCCCCTCCTCCCCCTCCCAGAGGATCACGGTCCGCATTCCGGGCGTGTCGATGAGAATGCCCCCCCGAGGAAGCACGATCAGGTGGCGCGAGCTGGTGGTGTGGCGTCCCCGGTCGTCCTCTCGGATGTCGCGCACGGCCATCCGCTCCTCGCCGAGGAGCGCGTTCACCAGCGTCGACTTTCCCACGCCCGAGGATCCGACGAGCGCCACCGTCGCTCCTTCGCCGAGATAGCGTCCGACATCCTCCAGCCCCTCCCCGGTCACGGCGCTCAAGACGAGAACCGAGACGCCGTGCGCCACGGCTTCGACCTCGGCCACGGCCGCCTCCCGGTCGGCGCACAGATCCGCCTTGCTCAGGACGACCACCGGCTCGGCCCCGCTCTCCCAGAGGAGCGCGAGGTAGCGCTCGAGCCGCCGGAGATTCAGATCGCGATTCAGCGACTGGACCAGGAAGACCGTGTCGATGTTGGCGGCGATCACCTGCTCGGCGCTCCGGTTCCCCGCCTCCTTTCGCGAGAACTTCGTCCGGCGCTCCAGCAGGCGCTCGATCCGCGCCGCGCCGTGCTCCGGAGTGGGACCCGGGAGGTGGACCAGGACCCAGTCGCCCACGGCCGGATAGGCCGCGCCGGCTCCCGGCAGGGCGGCGTCGTGCCGGAACCGGCCGGAGAGCTCCGCGCGCCACTCGCCGGCTTCGGCCTGGACGCGGTAGTGCCCGCGCTGCTCCTCCGCGACGCGGGCGATCGAGAGATGCGATTCCGCGGCGCGATCGATCTGCCGCTCGAAGTACGGGGACCAACCAAGGCTCTTCAGTCGATTCAAAGCGAGGCTCCTTCGCCCGCGAGGGCGCGCGAGTTCGGTCGGGCGCAAGGCCGGGCCGCGGCGCGCGCGGAGCGCGGCCGGGACGTGCGAAGGCCTTGGCCGGATGATCGTCGGAATCGGGGAGCCGTCGGTTTGAAGCCGGACGGAAGGCGCTACGGCGGGGACAGCCTAACGGCCGGCGGCGGCTCCGAGAGTCGCAAGGGCAGTCGTCATAGTCACCCTCCCGTTCTGAAGTCTACTCGCGGACGCGCGGGCGCGCGGCCGATGCTGCATCAATAGAATATCGACCCGGCCGGAGCGATGTCAACCGGCACCTGGGCGCGGCTACGGCAGGAGGACGAACTTCCGCGTGCGGACCTGGCCGCCCGATTCGAGCCGCGCCAGATAGAATCCGGCGGCGAGGCGGCGCCGCCCGGAGGCGCCGCGCTTCCACGGGACGAGATGCCGTCCCGCGGGCATCACGCCCTCGACCAGGGTCTCCACCGGGCGGCCGCGCACGTCGAAGAGGGAGAGGCGGACGTGTCCGGGGCGCGGGAGCGCGAAATCGAAGCGGGCGCCGCCGTCCGCAGGGTTCGGCGCCGGCGTGGCCAGCTCGAAGCGGATCGTGGGCGAGGGCGCCGGGTCGTCCGCGGCGGCCACCACGCTCCCCTCCACGATCGCGAGTCGTTGGTCGGCCGCGAGATCCACGTATCCCTCGATCAGCCCGGACGGCCACGACACGAACAGGGAGTCGACGGTCGCCGCGGCGCCGAGTCCGAACTCGACGGTGGGCGAGTCCTGCGAGAGATATCCGCCGCCGCCCGTGACCTCGCGGATCCGGCTCACGCCGCCCGCCACGACGCGCACGCGGGCGCCGATGGCCGCGCGATTCGAGATCACGCCTCGAAGATCGAGGTGAAGCCAGTGGGCGCCGGTCGCGAGGTCGTTCCGCATGAGGACGTTCGAGGCCCCGTCGTTGGCGAGGTAGAGGTCGAGATCGCCGTCGAGATCGAAGTCGGCCCAGGCGACTCCCGTGCCGTTTCGGGCGTCGCCGAGCGGATCGGCCGTGAGCGGTGTGAAGACGTCCCCGCCGTCGTTTCGAAGGAGCGCGTTCGCGGTTCCGTAGTTCGCGAGGTAGAGATCGAGGTCGCCGTCGTTGTCGTAGTCGCCCCAGGCCACGCCGGTGCCGTTCCCCGTGTCCCCGAGCGGTCCGGCGATCAGGGCCGTGAAGAGGCCGCCGCCGTCGTTGCGGATCAGCTTGTTGCGCGTTCCATAGTTGGCCAGGTAGAGATCGAGGTCTCCGTCGTTGTCGTAGTCCCCCCACGCCACGCCCTGCCCCGGACCCGAGTCCTCGATGGCGAGCCCCGTGATCCTCGTGAAGGCGCCGCCGCCGTCGTTCCGGAGGAGGCGGTTCGCGCCGTCGTTCGTCACGTAGAGATCGGGATCGCCGTCGTTGTCGTAATCCCCCCACGCCGCCGCCACGCCCCAGCCGGCGTCCGCGACGACGCCCGTCGCGACATCGGTGAAACCCGCCGCGCCGTCGTTTCGATAGAGGCGGTTCGGAACTCCGTAGCGGACGAGGTAGAGATCCAGGTCGCCGTCCCGGTCGTAGTCGGCCCAGGCGGCGCCCTGCCCCGGGCCCGTATCGCCGAGCGGCGGCGCGGTCGCGTCCGCGAAGCCGGCGGCGCCGTCGTTTCGGAAGAGCCGGTCCGCCGTGTTGAAGTTCGCGAGGAAGAGATCGAGGTCGCCGTCGTTGTCGTAGTCGCCCCAGGCGACGGAACCACCGTTCCCGGGGTCGCCGAGCAGCGGCGTGGTCGTGTCCGTGAAATCGCCGCCGCCGTCGTTTCGCATCAGGAGGTTCGGCCCGTCGTTCGAGACGTAGAGGTCGGGATCCCCGTCGCCGTCGTAGTCGCCCCAGGCGGCGCCGAACGCCGACCCATTGTCTCCGAGCGGACTTCGGGTCAGCGCGGTGAACTGGGAGCGCGCGGGCGAGGGGAACAGGAAGCCCGCGGCGACGAGCGCCGGGAGGAGCGCGAAGAGAGCCCTACGTAGTCTGGCGTGGCGCCGGCGGCGCATGCAGCGGTCCCTCGACGATGCGGCGCCTCGGTGCGACGGGGCCCCGATCGAAATCGGGGCCCCGCTCCGAGGACGAGAATCCGTTACGGAATGACGACCAGTTTCTTCGAGGACTCGGCGCCGTCGCCGCGGAACCGGACGAGATAGACGCCGCTCGCGAGATCGCGACCGGAATCGTCCGACCGCGTCCACGACACGGTGTGCTCGCCCCGCTCGTACCAGCCCGCCGCGAGACGCTTCACGAGACGTCCGTCCACGCTGAAGAGATCGAGCTCCACGGGGCCGGCCGACCGGAGGCTGAAGTGGAACGCGCCGCCCGACGTGGAGGGATTCGACGCCGCGTTTCGGAACGACACGGAAGCGGCCTCACGCGAGACCGCGCCGGCGGCCGAACGCGCGGCCACCTGGTCGGCCACGACGGCCGCCAAGGACGCCGGCTGCACTTCCATCCGGCGCATCATCTCGTTGTCCTCGTGCTCGAGGATGTGGCAGTGCCAGACGTAGCCGGGCTCGGCCGTGGCGTCGAAGGAGTAGTTCGGCTCGTCCTGGGGCGCGAAACGGACCAGGATGCGCGTGACCTCGCCCGGGTTCATCCGGAACGTGTCCTTCCATCCGCGCTCGTTCGGATCCGCGGGCATCGGCTTCCCTTTCAGATAGCCGTCCACCGGGATCGAGTGGATTTCGGCCGCCGGGAAGACCGGATTCAGCGCCGACCAGTCCTTCTCGTACTTCCTGAGGTTGACCCGCTGGCGATTGAGGAGCTGGAACTGGACCAGATGGAGATGGATCGGATGCGTGTCGCCGGTCATGTTCACGACTTCCCACATCTCCGTCGTGCCGAGCGCCGGCATCTCCGTGGTCGGATCATCCCACGATTGGCCATTCAGGAACGCGCCGAGGGGCCCCCCCATTCCCATGAGCTCGTTCAGGGTCAGCGTGCGGGTGACGGTCGGATTGGAGAGACGCTCGAACGTCGCGAGGTTCGCCGGCACGACGCTGTCGTCCGGACCCGTCGACTCCACCACACGGAAGAGCATCATCTGGCCGGGTCCCTGCGGGTCGACGGTCTCGCCGTTCGGGTACGGCGCCTTCGCCACGTTCCGCAGCACGAACTCGGTGCCCGGCGCGTAGGCCGAGAAATCGATCACGACGTCCGCGCGCTCGCCGGTCGCCAGGACGAGGCGGGGCGACGCCATGAAGGCCGGATCGTTCAGGACCACCGGCTCCGCCAGGAGCCCTCCATCGGTCCCGATCTGGACGAACGCGGGTCCGGGGCTGCTGGTGATCCGCTCGCTCAGCGACATGCTGTAGACGCGGGAGTTGGAGCCGTTCACCATGCGGAAGCGGTACTTCCTCGGCTCCACGTTGAAGTAGGGCCAAACCTTGCCGTTGACGACGATGGCGTCGCCGAAGAACTCGGGCGTCCAGACGGGATGCTCCTCGTTGTCGCCCTCGTTCGGGTACCGGAGCTGCCCGTCGGTGGTGAACATGCGATCCTGGAATACGAGCGGCACGTCGTAGTTCCCGGATGGGAGCCCGACGGGATCGTTGGCCGGGTCGACGATGACGTAGCCGCCGGCCAGACCGGCGTAGAGGTTCAGCCGCGTCATGCCGAGGGCGTGATCATGGTAGAAGAGGGTCGTGGAGCGCTGGTTGTTCGGGTACGTGAAGGTCTCGTACTGCCAGCCCGGCCCCTTCTCGGCGAAGCCTTGCGTGAACCAGGCCTCCGGTCCGCCGTCGCTCCCCGGCTCCACTTCCCCGCCGTGGAGATGGACGACCGCAGGCACTCCCGCCGCCGGCATCGCCATGTGAAGCGTGTAATCGATCGCGCCGGCGAGGAGGTGCGTCATGGGGAGATTGTTCGTCCACTTCACCTGGATCGGAACGCCGCGCATCGCGACGATGGTGGCCCCGGGATACGACGCCGTCGCCTGCGACGTGCCGTAGCCCCAGACCGTCGTCGGCGGCAGCTCGCTGTGGAGCTGCTGCGTCGTCTCGTACATCCCGATTTCATAGTAGTTCGGGGCGACCGAAGGCATGACCCCCGGACTCGGAAGCGGATCGAGGTACTTGGTCAGTGTGCGGGCGTCGAGTTCGGTCTGCGCCGAGGCGATTCCGGCGCCGCCGAACACGAGTAGGAGCGCGGCTCCAAGAACCGAAATTGCGAGAGGAAGCCGCGTGCGGCGAAGCTGCATCATGGGAGACCCCCTGCGGTGAGAGATGCGGTCCCTTTCGTCGCGCGCGCGCTCGGATGGAGCGCATTCCCCCTGGGACGTTCGTGCGACGAACGAAGGATGCGTGGGTTCAACGCATGGAGCGTGCCACGGCGCAGGCGAGGGTACGGCGGGCGTAAGTCCTTAGGGGAGGCGAGTCCGGAAACCTGACGATAGGTGTCGATTCGGAAGATGCGGAGTTGGCAGGGTGCCAAATTGTCAGCGAGAATGACCTCCTCGTCAGGCGGGCGCTTCACCCGGCTTGTAGATCAGTCCCTCCGTCTTCCGGCCGTTCATCTTCACCACGACGGGCCGGTCGAGCCGGAGGTGCCGCACCAGGTTCAGCTCCCCCTCCGCGGGCTGCGACGCGAGCCACTCCCAGTCGAGGTGCCCCTCGCCGTGATCGGCGTTCACGGTGAAGTACCCGATCTGGAACGACGTGAGGTTCTGGAAGAAGTGGCTCCCCTGGGACGGGATCACGCAGAAGTCCTTGAACCCCGACTCCACGATGACGCGCGCTCCCGAGATCTGATCCCACGTCACGGGAATTCCGAGCCACGGATCGGTCGAACCCCAGCGCCCCACACCGATCAGAAGATACGGGCGCCCCGCCTCCGACAGCTCGTAGTTGAAGCGCGCGATCTCGCTCGCGGCGGCCCGGCTCTTCGATCGGTCGAAGCGGTGGAAGTCGACGACCACGATGTCGTGGATCGCGCCGATCGTCCCGTTCCCCATCACGCGGTTGCTCCGGCAGAGGAGCGACTCGATGGGCGCCTCGTCCAGATCGAGCCGCTCGGTCTCGCGATGGAGCACGAGCGGGCGCATCTGGAGGAAGCCGAACTCGTGCGGCCGGGCCGGATCGTCGGAGAGGCAGGCGGCGAATTCGATCTCCGCCGGCCGGTTCATCCCCTGGCTTCCGACCTCGAGCAGGATGGAGAGGATTCCCGCCAGCGGAAAGACGTCGTGTTTCAGGATGGGCGCGAAGGTGACCAGGCGGACGCCCGGCCGCGATAGTCCGTCGTAGACGGCCTGGTTCTCCGCCGAATAGGTCGAGCCGAGCGCCGCAAGCGTTCCGTCGCGCTCGGCCACGTCGAGTCCGAAGCGCTGCTCCCGCATCGCCTGCTCCGAATCCGGGTCCGCGGAAGGCCCGAGCACGACCGCCCAGAAGTCGCGCTGCGAGTTGGCGAGCGTCTCCTTCACCGTCGAGAACTGGACGATCGCCTGCGGCTGTCGCGGGCAGAAGGAGAGGCAGCGCTCCCCCGCGACGACGCTTCGTCCCATCCCGAGCGCCACGGCGGCGACGCCGTCCTCCGTGGTGAGCGGCGGCGTCGGATAGTAGTTGAACGACCGCGCCACTCCCGAGAAGTCGGGGTAGAAGCGATCTTCGTGATTCGCGCCCACGACCTTCTGGATCGCCACCGCCATCTTCTCCTCCTCCAGGCGGTAGGGCGTCGCGTGCAGGTAGTCCTTCGCCTGGCGGAGGAACGTCGAGGCGTAGACCCGGCGGATCGCGGTCATGAGATGGCGCAACCGCACGCGGGCGTCGGGGTGGTTGTTCGGCAGCATGAAGGTCTCGTAGACGCCGGTGAAGGGCTGGTACTGGGAGTCCTCCAGGAGGCTCGAGCTCCGCACCGCGAGGGGCCAGCGGACGGCCTCCACGAAGGCCCGCAGCTTCCGCACCACGTCGCGCGGAAGCGGCGCGCGGAGGAACTCCTCGAGGATCCGGTCGTCGTCCCGGCTGTTCAACGCCAGGTCGCGGAGGTCGTTCTGCGCGAGGAATCGGTCGAAGCAGTCGGTGGCGAGGACCACCGCCGGGGGAACCGCGATCCGCACCCCCGGGAGGAGCTTCCCGACGCCATGGTAATTGAGCAGGTAGCGGGCGAACGCGAGGCCGCGCGCCTTCCCGCCGACCGAGCCGTTCCCGATCCGCGCGAAGAAGTTGCTCGCGGGATCGAACGTCTTCGGGTCGAAGTCCGCAACCAGGGTCTCGCTCTGTTCCCGCCGGTACTCGGCGATGGAGGCGATGAGATCGTGGCGGAGCCCGTCCACCGTGTCGAAGTCCGAGACCTTGCGCGGCCTCATCTTCCTCGCGAGCGCGAACTCGGTCCGCGCGGTGAACCAGTTGGAGAAGTGGTTCCGCTCGCCGTGGAAGTTGATGCTCTCGGCGGGGACCGTGCGGAGCTTCTCCTCGAGCGACTTCAGGTCCTTCGCCCGGTCCACCTCCGTGCCGTCGGGGAGGCGGAACACGAAGTCGCCGTACGCGAAGTACTCCACCATGAAGTCGCGCAAGTCCTGTAAGAGCGTCTCCGAGTACTTGCGCAGGAAGGCCGCCCCGACCTCCGCCGCGCCGGCGGCGAACTCATGCCGGCTCGACTGGAGCACGATCGGGAGATCGGATATCCGCTGGCGGGCCCGGCGCGCCAGCTCGAACCCCGCCTCGCGATCGCTCGCCCCCGCGCGGGGAAACTCCACGTCGGAGATGATCCCCAGGATGTAGGGCTCGTACTCCGTGAAGAGCCGCCACGCCTGCTCGAACGTCGTCGCCAGGAGGAGCTTCGGACGCGCGCGGGTCCGGACCAGCTTGTGCGCCGGGTTGATCCCCTCGCTGATCAGGCTCGCCGACTGGCGGATCATCTCCGTGTAGATCTCGGGCAGGAACGAAGAGTAGTAGCGGACGTTGTCCTCCACCACGAGGACGACGCGCACCCCCATGGCCGCGGTGTCGTGCGCGACGTTTCGCAGGTCCTCCACGTACTTCACGATCGCGACCAGGACGCGCGCGTTTCCCTGCCAGAGGAAGAGCCCGTCGAGATCGGAGAGATCGTGCTCCCGCTCGAAGTCCTTCCGCTCGTCGTTGTCGTACGCCATGGCCACGACCGGGATGTCGAGCCCCGCCTGCTTCACGTGGCGCGCCAGCTCGGTCGCGTCCATGTCGGCGGCGCGGAGCGTCGTGATGATCAGGTTGAACCGCCGCTCGGTGGTCGCGAGTTGGAGCGCCTCGGCGCCGCTCGAGACGTGCGTGAGCCCCGGCATGTGCGGCAGCGAGAGCTCCAGGAACTCCCCCGCGATCAGCTCGTTCAGCCGGCCGTCCTCCTGCAGCGTGAAGGAGTCGTAGAGGCTCGAGACCAGGAGGATGTCCTGGACCCGGAACGGCATGAGGTCCTGGAACGCCTGGAAGGGATTGCTGACGTCGGCGATGGAGGTCGGTTCGTCTCCCCCGGCGGTGGCCTCACGCATCGAGGCGCGCGGCTATGTGAGCGATGAGGAGCGCGCGCGTCTCT
>DATIQI010000188.1:0-14449 GCA_035470985.1 Acidobacteriota bacterium | reverse complement strand
GTGGGACCGCGAGCTGACGGGCCGCCTCTACGGCGGCGACCATACGACGCGGCTCCTGCAGGAGATCGTGCTCGGGATCGGCGGCGTCCGCCTGCTGCGCGCCGACGTCGCCGCGCCCGACGCGTGGCACGCGAACGAAGGACACACCGCGCTCATGATGGTGGAGCGCGTGCGCGAGGCGATGGCGGCCGGCTCCACGTTCGACCAGGCGGTCGCCGCGGTCCGGGGGACGACGATCTTCACGACGCACACGCCCGTGCCGGCCGGCCACGATTCGTTCCCCTTCCCGCTCGTGGAGGAGCACTTCTCGAAGCTGGAGGGATTCGCCGACACGCTGATGGACAGCGACCGCGCGCGCCTCATGACGCTGGCCGCGCACGAGGAGTTCTTCGGGCAGGGCTTCAACATGACGGTGCTCGCGATCCACCTCGCGCGGTTCGTGAACGCGGTGAGCGCGCGGCACGGAGAAGTCTCGCGCACGATGTGGGCGCACCTCTGGCCCGAGACGCCGCCGGAGCAGGTGCCGATCCGCTCCGTCACGAACGGGGTCCACGTCCCGACGTGGATCGCGGGCGATCTCGACCGCCTCTACCGGAAGCATCTCGATCCCGACTGGATGGCGCGCCACGACGACCCCGAGTTCTGGAAGGCGCTCGACCGCGTGCCGGACGCCGCGCTCTGGGTGACCCGGCTCCAGATGAAGCGCGACCTCCTTCACTACGTCCAGGACCGGGCCCGGCAGCGCTGGGCCGAGGACCGCGTCGATCCGGGCCAGGCGATCGCCTTCGGCGCGCTCCTCGACGAGACCGTCTTCACGATCGGCTTCGCGCGGCGCTTCGCGTCGTACAAGCGGGCGGATCTCATCTTCCGCGACCCGGCGCGGCTCCGCCGCATCCTGTACGACGCGCGCCGTCCGGTGCAGATCGTCTTCGCCGGGAAGGCGCATCCCGCCGACGAGGCCGGCAAGGCGATTCTCCAGACCGTCTATCGCGCCGCGCGCGATCCCGAGTTCGCGGGCCGGATCGCCATCCTGGAGGACTACGAGATGCACGCCGCCCACTGGCTCGTGCAGGGCGTGGACCTCTGGCTGAACAATCCCCGCGCGCCGCTCGAGGCGTGCGGCACGAGCGGCATGAAGGCGGGCGTGAACGGCGTGCCGAGCCTCAGCATCCTCGACGGATGGTGGGTGGAGGGACATGGCCACGGAAACGGGTGGGATTTCGGCGAGGCGGACGCGCTCGGCGCCGACCAGAACGCGCAGGACGCGCGCGACGCGGAGGAGCTCTACACCCTGCTGGAGAAGACGATCGTCCCGCTCTACTACTCGCGCGACAAGGACGGGGTCCCGACCAGCTGGCTCCGCGTCGTGAGGCGCTCCATCCAGACGGTGACGCCCGCCTTCTCGGCGCGCCGGATGATGAAGGAGTACGTGACCACGCTCTATCGGGAGGCGCTTCGCGCCTCGGACACGGCGTCCGAGCCCGACCCCCGGCCCGCCCGGATTTAGGGTAGAGTCGGACCCTCATGCACTTCCACGTCGAAGGCTCCGACTTCATCACCATCGGCATCCTGGTGCTCCTGGAGGCCGTCCTCAGCGCCGACAACGCGCTCGTCCTGGCCGTCCTCGTCCTTCCGCTCCCGAAGGAGCATCAGAAGCAGGCGCTCCGGTACGGCATCCTCGGCGCCTTCGTCTTCCGGATCATCGCGACCTTCTTCGCGGCGCACCTGATCGCCTGGACGTGGGTGAAGCTCGTCGGAGGGCTCTACCTCCTCTACCTCCCGTGGAAGCACTTCACGGCGCACACCGACCAGCCGCGCGGCGCGGCGGCGATCATCAAGCCGCTCCTCGGGCTCTCCCTCTTCTGGAGCACCGTCGTGCGCGTGGAGCTGACCGACATCGTCTTCGCCATCGACTCGATCCTGGTGGCGGTCGCCATGTCGAAGAAGCTCTGGGTGGTGATCACGGGCGGACTCCTCGGGATCCTCACCATGCGGCTCCTGATCGGAACCCTGCTCGGCATCGTACGGCGCTACCCGAAGATCGTGGACGGCGCCTACGTCATCGTGGCGTGGGTCGGAATCAAGCTCATGATCGAGTACGCGCACGCGATGCACTGGATCGGGTGGGAGCTGCCGAAATGGCTCGCCATCACGATCATGCTCGTCCTCTTCGCGGGAAGCGCCGTCTACGCGAAGCGATTCGAGGCGCCGCCGGAGCCGGCCGGCAAGGCCGGAGGCGACGACGCGGCCCCCGACCTCACGGATCCCGCCGAGATCTTGAAGTCATGATCCGGGCGCGGCTGGTGATCGCCCTCCTCGCGGCGACGCTCGCCGCCGCCGCGACCGCCCCGACGGCGCACGCCGGACTCGAGCCGTACGCGGAATCGAACGATCCGATGGCGGCCACGCCTTCCACCGACGACGGCTCGTTCGGCGCGTGGCACAACCCGGCCGCGTGGGCGGTCCCGGAGCGCTCCCTCCTCGACTTCTCCTACTTCGACCGGGACGGCGTCGTGCAGGACCTCGAGGACTGGCATCTGGGATTCGGCCGAGGGCTCGGATTCGCGGTCCGCCACCGGGGCAGGGTGACGCGCACCTTCTTCTCCCCGGCCAACGCGAGTCCCTACTTCGAGCCCTACCCCGATTCGCCCCGCTCGCTCCCGTCGCTGACCGAGTACCAGTTCGCCCTCGCCGCGGGCGGCGGGCGGCGCTTCGACGGCTTCGCCTGGCACCTCGTCGACGGCGGCGGGCACGAGTGGCGGATGTCGAACTACCTCTCGTTCGGCCACATCGACCGGCCGACGCGCCACCTCTCGGTCGGGTGGGCCACCCGCTGGGCGCCCGCGACCGGCGACGGCTCCAACACGATCGACGTCGGGATCCGGCCGCTCGGAACGAAGCACGTCACCCTCTTCGCCGACTTCTCCGGTCGCGGACTCGCCCGCTGGGAAGACGGCACGTTCGGTGCCGGCGCCAGCTTGAAACCGTTCGACGGCCTCGAGGTCTCGGGACGGTGGCGGGACGACGACCGCTTCCAGTTCACGGCCGGCGTCACCTTCGCGCGATTCGGCGTGCGCGGGACGCCCGTCTTCCGGCAGGGCGACGCCCCCGGCGCCGGCGGGCCGACCGTCGCCCTGAAGGACGCCGACGACCATGTCGGCACCTGGTACTCCGTCCGCTTCAACCCGCCCGTCCGCGGGATCGACGTGGAGCGGCGCGCGAGCCGGAACCGCCGCTTCCTGGAACTCGATCTCCACGGGCGCGGGGTCTATCAGTCGTACCGCTGGTTCGACGACGACGCGCTCCCGCTCCGCGATCTCACCGAGCGGATCCGTTTCGCGAAGGAGGACCCGACGGTGGGAGGCGTGGCGATCCGGCTCTCCGGATTCCGGGCGAACCTCTCGACCCTCTGGGAACTCCGCCAGTCGCTCCTCGCGCTGAAGCAGGCGGGGAAGAAGGTCCTCGTCTCCTGCGACAATCTCGATCAGCAGTCCTTCTACCTCGCGTCGGTCGCCGATCACCTGACGATGGATCCGACGGGGCTCCTCGTCGCGCCGGGCGTCCAGGCGTCGCGCACGTACATGAAGGACCTTCTCGCGAAGCTCGGTCTCGGCTTCGACGAGTGGCGCTACTACAAGTACAAGTCGGCGATGGAGACGTTCTCGCGCACCTCCTTCTCCGACGCCGACCGCGAGCAGTTCGAGGCGATCGTGCGCGCCACGTACGAGGAGCTGGCCTCCGGCATCGCCGCGAGCGGCCGGACGACGCGCGCCGACTTCGACCGGATCGTGAACGAGGAGCCGCTCCTCACGGCATCGCGGCTCCACGCGCTCGGATGGGTGGACACGCTCGGGCGCTGGGAGGACGTCGCGGAGACGGAGGTGAAGCGGCACGGCGGCCGCGGGAAGCCGCTCGCCTACGCCCCGCTTCGGGCGCGCCGCTGGCAGCCCGACGAGACGTGGGGGCCGCTCCCCGCGATCGGACTCGTCTATCTCGTCGGCGACTGCGCCATGGACACCGGAATCCGCGCCCGCGAGACGGCGCCGGCCCTGAAGCGGCTCCGCGAGGATTCCGACGTCCGCGCCGTGGTCCTTCGCGTCGATTCTCCCGGCGGCGACGCGCTCGCCTCGGACCTCGTGGCGGAGGAGACCCGGAAGCTCCGGAACGCGGGCAAGCCCACCCTGGTCAGCCAGGGACGCGTCGCGGGGAGCGGCGGCTACTGGATCAGCATGGACGCGGACGAGATCGCGACCGGCCCCTTCACCCTGACCGGCTCGATCGGGATCATCGGCGGCTGGGTCTGGAACGACGGGTTCGGCAGGAAGACGGGCCTCGCGTCCGACCGCGTCCAGATCGGAAAGAGCGCCGACCTCATGGGCGGCCTTCGCGTCCCCTTCCTCGGCGCGACGCTGCCCGAGCGAAATCTGGACGAGGGGGAGCGCCGCGTCATCGGGGGCGTCTTCGCGGAGATGTACGACCGCTTCACCGGCCTGGTCGCCTCGGCGCGCGGGCTCGAACCGGCGCGCGTCCGCGAACTGGCCGAGGGGCGCATTTACGACGGACCCGCCGCGGTGCGGAACGGGCTCGTGGATCGCGTGGCGACGCTGGAGGAGACGATCGAGGGCGCGAAGCGCCGCGCCGGGATCGCTCCCGATCGCCGCGTCCGGATCGTGGAGTTCCCCGCGCGCCGCCTCTTCCGCCTTCCGCGCTTCGTCCCCGGCGCGCGGCACGCGACCATGGACGCGAGCGCGGAGCCGCGCCTCTTCGAGACCGGCGTGCTGCAGCAGATCCTCGACCGGCCCGGCCGGCCGCTCCTCGCGACGCCCGGCGCGCTCCTACCCTTGGAGGAAGAACCCGTTCGCTAGTCCCGGCCGCCCCCAGGCCGGCCGGCGGGATCGCACGGCGCCACGATGAATCCCACCATCGGCACCGTCTACCTGGTCGTCGCGGGGCTCGTCTTCCTCCTCGGCTTCGTGATCCTGCGCGAGGCCCCGGGCGAGCGCGCCAATCGCGCGACCGCCCTGATGCTCTTCTTCGCCGGGATGGGGTCCATGCTCGGCGCGATCGGGTTCATCCTCGAGCGCCCCGGCGGACCGCAGCCGGGCGGGAACGACCTCCTCCGTTCGTTCAACTACCTCTGGGAGATGTTCTTCCCGTCGCTCCTCTACTTCGCGTGCGTCTTCCCGTCCCAGAACCGGCTCCACCGCCGCGTGCCCTTCGCGACCCTGCTCATCTTCGCGCCGCACGTCTTCCATCTCCTCTTCCTCTTTCTGATCGGCCAGGGCGCGCTCTGGGGCGGGGTCATCGCGGGCCTCTCGAAGTCGCCGCTCGGACGGGCGCTCGTCTCCGGCTTCCGCCTGCCGTTCGAGCTGACCATCCAGTTCCACCAGATCCTCTTCTCGCTGGTGAACCTCTTCTACATCGTCGCGGCGCTGACGCTCCTCTTCATCTCGTACCGGCGCGCGGCCGAGAGCCGGCTGAAGAGCCAGCTCCTCGCCATCTTCATCGGGCTCGCCTCCTGCGCCGGCTTCTACGCGGCCGCCGTGCCGCTTCCGATCCTCTTCAACAATCCCATCTCGCTCGTGACGCGCTCCATGCTGATCGTCGGCGCGCTGATCCTCGGTTCCGGCGCCATCGCCTACTCCATGGTCCGCTACCGCTTCCTCGACGCGAACCTGATCGCGCGGAAGTCGATCCTGTACGCCGTCACCTCGGCGTTCCTCCTCGGCGTCTACGTCACGATCGTGCGCCAGATCGACGCCTTCCTCGAGACCGTCAGCGGCATGGACACGTCCATCTTCCAGACGGCGATGCTCCTCGTGGCGCTGGTCCTCTTCCAGCCGATCTTCTCCTGGCTGGACGAAGCGCTCGACCGCTGGTTCCTGCGCGACCGCTCCGACCATCGCGCCGTCCTGCGCCGCCTCTCCAGCGAGGTCCTCACGGTCCTCGACATGGAGAAGCTGACGGAGAAGGTGATCTCGACCCTGCGGGAGGCCGTCCCCGCGCGGACCACCGTGCTCCTCATCGCGCCCGAGGGGAAGCCGCCCGTCGTGCGCGGCTTCGGAGGGGGCGTCGCGATCGAGCGGATCGCCGAGATCCCGCGCCTCGCGCTCGCCCGGTACCTCGAGGGAGCCGAGATCCTCCGCGACGGCGAGGTCGCCGCGGAGGCCCGGGATCGCCGCGTCGAAGCCGAGATCGAGCCGCTTCTCGAGACGCTTCCCTTCGTCGTGTTGCCGCTGCGTCACGCCGGCGAGTTCCTCGGCGTCATCGCGCTCGGCCGGAAGATCACCGAGACGCGCTACAAGGCGGAGGAGCTGAATCTTCTCCAGACTCTGGCGAACCAGGTGAGCGTCGCCGCGAAGAACGCGCTCCTCTACAAGGAGAGCCTCGAGAAGACGATCCTCGAGGAGGAGCTCTCGGTCGCGCGCCGCATCCAGCGCCAGTTCCTTCCCGAGACCCTCCCTCAGACGCGGCGGTTCGGGCTCGCGGCGCTGAACGTGCAGTCGAAGCAGGTCGGGGGCGACTACTACGATCTGGTCCCGCTCGGAAACGGCTGCTACCTCGTCGTGATCGTGGACGTCGCGGGGAAGGGGGTTCCGGCCGCGCTCCTCGCGTCGATGGTGCAGGCCTCCATTCGCACGCAGGCCGACGAGTCGAAGCCCGCGCAGGCGATCATGTCGCGCCTGAATCGACTGGTGCACGAGGCGACGCCCGAGGATCGGTTCGCCACCTGCTTCCTGGCCCGCATCGACGCCGAGGGGCTGGTGATCTCGTTCTCGAACGCGGGGCACAATTTCCCGATCCTCCTCCCCGCCACGGGCGGCTGGCGCTACCTGGAGGAGGGCGGCATCCCGCTCGGCATCGTTCCCGACTTCGTCTATCCCCAGGCGGAGACGACGCTCCTCCCCGGCGACGCGCTCCTCCTCTATACCGACGGGATCACCGACGCCCGAAACCTGGAAGGGGAGGATTTCGGCGAGGATCGATTGGTGCGGCTGGCCGAGCGGCTCCCCCGGGCGATGACGGCCGACGAGCTGGTCCACGCGGTGGCCGGCGAAGTGTCGCGATTCACGGCCGGCGCGGAGCAGGCCGACGACATCACCCTGGTGGCCCTGAAGGCGTTGTAGGTGCTAGAGTAAGAGCATGGGCGGCGCCTCCACTCCCCCCGCGTCGAACGGGACCGACACCATCCGCCTCACCATCGGGAGCCGGCTCGAGCTCCTCTCGATGGTCCACGCCGTGATCTCCCAGATCTGCGAGCAGCGCAGCCTCGACGACACCGTCCGCGACGCCCTCCTCATCGCCGTCATCGAAGCCGGCACGAACGCGATCCAGCACGGGAACGCCTTCGCCACCGACAAATCGGTGGAGTTCGACTTCCGCGTGAACACGGGAGAGATCGTGATCGAGGTGGACGACTACGGCACGGGATTCGACGCCGCCCGGGTCGGCAATCCCACCGACGCGTCGTCGCTCCTGAATCCGCACGGGCGCGGACTCTATCTCATGCGGGAACTGATGGACGAGGTGACGTTCGACGTTCGTCCCGACAATGGAACCCGGGTCCGGCTCCGCAAGTCGCTCGCCGTCGCGGCGGGGTAGCGCGAGGATCTAGCGCCGCGGGCTAGCGCGAACCGCGAACGTTCTCCGGCCCCGGGCGCAGGTGCTCCAGCGTCCGCCGCACCGCCGGGAACATGTCCTCGAACGCCGCCACGACGCGCGGGTCGAAGTGCGTGCCGGCGTTCCGCCGCAGCTCGTCCAGCGCGGCCTGCTCGGTGAGCGCCTTCCGGTAGGGACGGTCCGACGTCATCGCGTCGAACGCGTCCGCCACGGCCATGATCCTCGCCTCGATCGGAATCGCCTCCCCCTTCAGCCCGTCCGGGTAGCCCGTGCCGTCGAAGTGTTCGTGGTGCGAGCGCACGCCCGGGAGGAGGGGACGAAGCAGTTCGATCGGGCGGAGGATACTCTCGCCGATCAAGGGATGGAGATCCATCTTCTCCTTCTCGCGCGTGTCGAGCCGCTCGCCCTTGTGGAGAATCCCCTCGTCCACCGCGATCTTCCCGATGTCGTGGAGGAGGCAGGAGCGGTGGATCACGTCGAGCTTCACGGGCGGGAGCCCGAGCCGCTTCCCCATCGCCTCGCTGTACGCCGCCACGCGCACCGAGTGGCCCTCGGTGTAGGGATCCTTCGCTTCGATCGCCATCGTCAGGGAGACGATGACGCTCATGAAGAGATCCTCCAGCTTCGACCGCTGCGCGTCCTCGAGAATGGCCACGCCCGCCATGGTGGCGAGCGACTGGAGGCCCGCGGCGTGCTCGGCGCCGAAGCGGAACGGCACCGCGTGATTCAGGAGGAGCGCGCCGATCGGCTCGCCGTGCGCGCGGACCGGAGCGAGCGCGCCGCCCTGCATGCCGGCCGCGAAGAGGAACTCGCGAGCCCACGGGGTCCGCTGGCGGTGATGGAAGAGGATGACCTCGTCGCGGCGGAGGACTTCGTCGAGAAGCGCGCACGGCTCGCCCGAGAGCGTGTAGCCGGTCCACTCGTGCAGAACGCCCGACGTGTGGCGGAACGCGTACTCGCCGGGCCGGAGGCGCGTCAGGATGGCCACGCCCTGCGGCCGCAGGAGCCGCTCGACGCCGATGGCGACCTGCTCGAGGGACGACGTCCCTGCGTGGAACGGTTCGAGGGAGCGCGCGACCTCGTTCAGGCCGCGAATGATCTCGAGCGCGCTCGGCAGGCTTCGCGCGGTCGGAGGGGCGACGGTTGTCGGCTGCGTGCGCTTCGTCTGGGTCGCCATGGTCTCTTGGAGCCTGCGGCAAACGGCCGCGGGCCAGGGGGTTACGAGTGACGAGCGAAACGGTTCGGGGGGATCCCCTCCCTGTCCCCCGGCATGGAGAGGAATCGGCCGGAGGGGCGGGGATGTTTAGCCGAGCGCGGGGAGGAAGCGGGACAGGAAGGCGACGAAGTGGCGGAAGAGATTCGTGACGAGCGCGACTCCGAACGCGATGAGGATGACGCCGCTCACGATCTCGATGATCCGGAGCGACGCGCGGAGCTTCCGCGACGCCGCGAGGAACGTGTTCATTCCGAGCGACGCGAGGAAGAAGGGAACGCCGAGCCCGAGCGAGTAGATGCTGAGCAGCAGGACACCGGTGCCCGCCTTCTCAGCGGTGCTCGCGTAGAGGAGGATCGAGGCGAGGATCGGTCCGATGCAGGGCGTCCACCCCGCGGCGAACGTGATCCCGACGAGCACCGAGCCGAGGAGGCCGAGCGGCTTCGACGTCATCCGGAACTTCGCCTCGCGCGAGAGGGCCGCGATCGGGAGGAGCCCCGTGAGGTAGAGGCCGAAGAGGATGATGAGGACGCCGCCCACCTGGCGGAGCAGATCCTGGTACTCGCGGAGGAAGCGCCCCGCCGCCGTGGCCGTCGCGCCGAGCGAGATGAAGACGATGGAGAAGCCGACGATGAAGGCGATCGAGTGGAGGATGGTCAGGCGCCGCACGCGCCCCGTCTTGTCCTCCGCCGTCAGCTCGTCGAACGAGACCCCCGTGATGAAGGTGACGTAGGACGGCACGAGCGGAAGGACGCAGGGCGAGAGGAACGAAACGACCCCCGCGAGGAACGCGGCGAGGAGCGAGACTTCCGGGATCTGCGTTTCGAACATGGGCTCGGGGGGCCTGGGCCGGGCTCTAGGGAATCGCGCGCCGGGCCGCTACGACGCCGGACCGAGGAGCGGCTCGATGGCCGCCTCGAAGACTTCGGGCGCCGTGTAGCCGGTGAACTTCTTCACGATCTTCCCCTGGCGGTCCACGACGAAGGTGGTCGGGATGAACTGGACGCCGCCGTAGGCCTTCGTCAACTCGTCGTTCGCGATGAGCATCGTGTAGTTCACGTTGTGCTCCTCGGCGAACGGAGCCACGTCCTTCGCGCCGCCCGCGTCGAGCGAGAGGCCGACGAATTCGACGCCCTGCGCGCGGTACTTCGACTGGAGCCGGACGAAGTGGGGGATCTCCTCCTTGCAGGGCGGGCACCAGGTGGCCCAGAAGTCGAGGATCACGACCTTTCCCGCGAAGTCGGCGTTGGTGACCGTCTTCCCTTCGAGATCGGGAAGCGAGAAAGCGGGCGCGGTGGTGCCGATCTCGCCCTTGCCGCCGGCGTCGGCGGTCGTGCCGGGCTGGTCTCCCTGCGACTCGGTCTTGGCCCCGCCACCGCAGCCGGCGGCGAGGAGGAGGGCGAGAAGGAGCGCTCCGGCCGCGAACGGGCGGACGATGGTGTCGGAGATCGAAGCCGCCGTTGCGGTTCGGGCGGCGGCGCGTGCGTCGCGGCGAGGCTGGTTCATGGAATCGGCGCTCCTTGGGTTCCGGTCATGGGACAGCCCGTAAACAGTACCGACGCCCGGTCGGGCGCGTCAACCCCGGACGGACGGCCTCATGAAGCGTACGAGCCCGGCCCCACGTTGGGACCGGGCTCGCCCGTGAATCGTTGAAGCGGCCGCTCCGGCGGCGGCGGCGGGCGTCGAGGACCCGCCGCGCGCCGGTGCGGGTCCTGCTATAGGATCGGGTAGTACTCGTTCAACTCGTAGTCGGACACCCACGTGCGGTAGTTGTCCCACTCGATCCGCTTGTTCATGACGAACTTCTCGAAGACGTGGTCGCCCAGCGTCTCCTTCACCAGCTTCGACTTCTGGAGCGCGTCCACGGCCTCGGAGAGGCTGCCGGGGAGGCTGTCGATGTCGTGCTTCTTCCGCTCGTCCGCGTTCATCTCGTAGATGTCCTCCTCGACCGCGGGGCGGAGCGTGTAGCCTTCCTCGATCCCCTTCAGGCCGGCCGCGATCATCGTCGAGAACGCGAGGTACGGATTGCACGCCGGATCCGGGCAGCGGAGTTCGATGCGCGTCGCCTTCTCCTTCCCCGGCTTGTAGATCGGGATCCGGATGAGGGCCGAGCGGTTCCGCTGCGCCCACGCGACGTAGACCGGCGCCTCGAAGCCCGGCACCAGCCGCTTGTATGAGTTCACCCACTGATTCGTGACCGCCGCGAACTCGCGCATGTGCTTCAGGAGGCCGGCCAGGTAGGAGCGCGCCGTCTTCGAGAGGTGCTGCTTGTCCTTCGCGTCGAAGAAGAGGTTCTTCCCCGCCTTGAAGAGCGACTGGTGGACGTGCATCCCGCTTCCGTTCTGCCCGTAGACCGGCTTCGGCATGAACGTCGCGTAGTAGCCGCCCTGCCGCGCGATCTCCTTCACCACGTACCGGTACGTGATGCACTGGTCGGCCATCTTCAGGGCCTCGGCGTAGCGGAGATCGATCTCGTGCTGGCTGTGCGCGACCTCGTGGTGCGCCGCCTCCACCTGGATTTCCATCGCCTGGAGCGCCTCGACCGTCCGGCCGCGGAGCTCGGTGCCGATGTCGTCGGGAACCTGGTCGAAGTAGCCGGCCGCGTCGAGGAGCGTGCGGTCCTTGTTGCTCTTGAAGTAGAAGTACTCGAGTTCCGGCCCCAGGTAGGCCGTCATGCCCTGCTTGTCGAGCTTCTTCGCGAGCCGCTTCAGGACGCCGCGCGGGTCGCCCGCGTAGGGGGTGCCGTCCGGATTCTGGATGTCGCAGATGAGGCGCCCGACCGGCTCGTTGTTCACCTTCCAGGGAAGGAGCTGGAACGTGGAGACGTCCGGCATGGCGATGAGATCGCTCTCGAAGATCCGCGCGAAGCCTTCCACGGAGGAGCCGTCGATGCCGGCGCCTTCCGCGAGGGCGGTGGCGAGCTCGTGGCGCGTGATCGAGACGGCCTTCAGCTGGCCGAGAATGTCCACGAACCAGAGCTGGATGATCTCGACGTCTCGTTCCTCGCAGAACTTCACGACGTCCTTGGCGGTCTTGATGCTTTCCATCCTACGGCACGTCCTTTCGCTAGTGGGTTCGCGGGGAATCCGCCCCGCCGGCCGGCCGCCGCCGGAGAATCATGGAGAGCTCGCGATCGGTTTCGAATCCGAGGTGTTCGTAGAAGCGGTGCCGATCCTTCGTCAGGAGGAGGAACATCGTCACGCTCTCGAGTTCGGGGTGTCCGAGTACTCGCCGCATCATCTCCCGGCCGATCCCGAGCTTCTGGTGCGTGTCCGCGACGATGACGTCCCAGATGGTCGCGCGATAGGTGAGATCCGAGATGACGCGGGTGAAGCCGACCAATCGCGTCCCGTCCCACGCGGTGATCACCGGCCGCGAGTGGTCGAGCGCGCGCCGCACCTGCTCCAGCGTGCGATCGGCGGCCCACCAGGTGATCCGGTAGAGATCGAGGAGCTGCGGGACGTCCACGCGCGCGGGGTCGTCGGAATAGACGATGGATTCGCGAAGCGGCTTCGGGAGCGGCATGCACTACGGTACGGGCGTTTCGGCCGCCGCGTCAACGATTCCTCGACGACCCGCAAGTAGGTATAGGACCGCCTTTTGGCGCCCTGAGGCCCCGTCCGAATCCGGTTTCGAGTGGCGCCAATATATCTCGCAGATATAAGCTCGAACCATGCCAACATCGCCCACCACGCCCTACGCCATTCTCGGAATGCTCCGCCAGCGCCCCCGCTCCGGCTACGAGATCCGGAAGGATCTCGCGGCGGCGGCCGGCACGTTCTGGAGCGAGAGCTACGGGCAGATCTATCCCGCGCTCCGCGGACTCGCGCGCCGTGGTTGGGCGAAGCGCCTCCCCGACCCGCGCGGGGCGCGCGGACCGGTGGCGCCGGGCCGGGCCGGCGGGCCCCCGGGCGCCCGCGCGCCGCGCCGCCGCAAGCGGATCGTGTACGAGATCACCCCGCGCGGCGTCGAGGCGCTCGAGCAGTGGCTCTCCGAGCCGCCGCGCGCCGCGCCGCCCCGTCACGAACTCCTCCTGAAGCTCTACTTCGGCGATCGCGATCGCGTGGACGCCCCCGCCGCGTGGGTGAAGCGGCTCCTGGCGGAAGAGACCGAGCGGCTCCATCATGTCCGCCGGATGATCGAGACGCTCCCCCGCGGAGCGCACCCGCACCGGAGCCTTCGCCACTGGACGATGGCCCTGGAGTTCGTCGCCCAGCAGTCGGAAGCGACCGTGGCGTGGGCCCGGCGAACGCTGGCCACGCTCGACCTCATGCAGGAGGCGGCCGCGCGGCGGCGGACCGCCTCCCAGCGCCGTTCCCCCATGGAGTGACGCCATGAACCATTACCGGACCACCCTCACGCTGAACGTCCCCGCGCGGATGGACTTCGTGAACATCACGCCCGATGTGGAGAAGGCCGTCGCGGCGAGCGGCGTGCGCGAGGGGCTCTGCCTCGTGAACGCGATGCACATCACGGCCAGCGTCTTCATCAACGACGACGAGCCCGGCCTTCACGAGGACTACAAGCGCTGGCTGGAGCAATTGGCGCCGTTCGACGCGAGCCCGAAGCGCTACCATCACAACCGGACCGGAGAGGACAACGCCGACGCGCACCACAAGCGGCAGATCATGGGGCGCGAAGTGGTCGTCGCGATCACGGAGGGGCGGCTCGACTTCGGACCGTGGGAGCAGATCTTCTACGGCGAGTTCGACGGGAGGCGCGCGAAGCGCGTCCTGATCAAGATCCTGGGGGAATGACCGGAATGAACGCCTCCGGCGCGCGCCGCCGGCTCCTCCGAATCCACGCCGCGGCCATGGACGCCGCCGACCCGCGGCGCGCCGTCGAACGGGCGCTCGCCGTGCGCGGGAGGACGCTCCGCGCCGGGTCCGCGCGCGTCTCGCTCGGACCGGGCGGCCGGGTCCTCCTGATCGCGGTCGGGAAAGCCTCCCTCGGCATGACGCGCGGGGCGCTGGAGCGGGCCGGCCCGCTCGTGACGGCCGGCGTCGTCGTCCACCCCGAGGGCGCGAAGCCCGGCGCGCTCCGGACGCTCGGCGTTCGCTTCCTGCCCGGTTCCCACCCGGTCCCGACCCGCGCGAGCCTTCGCGCGGGGCGCGCGATCGCGGCCTGCGCGGCGGGCGCGCGGCCCGGGGACGTGGTCCTCGTTCTTCTCTCGGGCGGCGGATCGGCCATGGCGGAGTGGCCCCGGACGGGGCTCGGCATCGCCGATCTGCGGCGCGCCACGCGTGAACTCCAGCGCGCCGGCGCCGACATCCACGCCCTGAACACGGTGCGGCGCGCGCTGTCGCGTTTGAAAGGCGGCGGCCTCGCGCGCGCCGCGGGGCGCGCGGCGGTGCTGACGCTCGCCCTCTCCGACGTCGTCGGCGACAAGCCGGAGGCGATCGCCTCGGGGCCGACGGTCCCGTCGCCGACGGGGCCGCGCGACGCGATCGCGGTGCTGCGCCGCTTCGGCCTGGAGCGGCGGCTCGCGTGGACGGTGGCGGCGCTCCGCCGCGCGGCGCGGGAAGGCGGATCGCGGCGCGGCCGGCGCCCCGCGCCGCGAAGCTACGCGATCGTCGGCTCCAACCGCGCGAGCGCCGCGGCCGCCGCGCGCGCGGC
>DATIQI010000187.1:0-20796 GCA_035470985.1 Acidobacteriota bacterium | reverse complement strand
CAAGGAACCTTGATCGACGGAACCGTGTTCGATAGTTCAGCCAAGCAGGACGAACCGGCCATGCTGAGAATGAATGAAATGGGCAAGTGTTGGGTGGAAGGGATGCAGCAGATCAAAGTCGGCGGCAAGAGCAAGTTGGTCTGCCCGTCGAGTCTCGCCTATCGAGACAAAGGCCTCCCGCCCCTTATCAAGCCAGGCGCGACGTTGGTGTTCGAGATCGAACTCCTCGAGATCGTCGCTACCAAATAGTTCCTCGCTGTGGCCTCAGCATGATCGAGCGGAACAATACCCGCTCGATCCAGGAGGCCATCCGACATCGCCTATTCTGCCGCGGCAAACAATACCAGGCATCTGCTTCATTCCTCGGGCTCTGCTGACTTTTGAGTACAGTGGGCCGCAAAAGGCGCGGTGAGCCTTAGGATCAAAACCAGGCCCGCACGCCCACTGCAAATCGAATCTGACTCGGGGTGCCTCCATCGTCGCGCACGAGGGTCGCGGTCTCACCAAAACTCCTATCGAGGGAGACGCCGACATAAGGAGCAAACTCGCGTCGGATTTCATAGCGCAGCCGAATGCCGAATTCCAGGTTGTTGAGCCCGGAGCCGGTCGTGAACTCCTCGACCCGTTGCACGGCCGCGTTGGTTTCGAAACGGGTCTGAAGAATCAGTCGCTGCGTCAGTAACAGATCTTTCGTGAATGACAGCCGGGCAGACACCGCGCCGTTCTGATCGATGAACAGGGCCGACTCGAAGTCGTAGTTATACGGCACGAGTCCTTCGATGCCGATCACGGTGAGTCCACGGGTTACATTGCGGCCGCGGAACGTTTGCGTCTCGACCCGTGGGCCGATTTGAAAATCGTAATATTTCCGGATGAACCGGCCATACAGCAGTTGGAAATCTATGTCGTAGTCCGCCTTGAACGCCGTGTCGCGCTGGCCTTCGCTTTTGAACCAGACCCGGTTGTAATCCCCACCGTACCAGCCCTCGACATCCCACCGGTAATCGCTCGTGTTTTCTCCTTTCCCCGTTTTCGGGCGGTACTCCAGGACATCGACCAGTGTGAACAAATGATGTGCTTGATCATTGACGGGAGCAGGCCAGTCGCCCGACGGGGAAAACTTAGCTCGTGCGGTTTCCTGCATGGTGGAAGGACCGATGGTCACAGGAGGCTCTATCAACGGCTGTGCTGCAACGACTGTCACGGCCATGCCGTCGCTCAGCAAGAAGGCCAACCCGGCGACTAGGAAGCTTGCGGGGAATTTAGTTTGAGCGCCTGTGCCGTTCATGGTTCTGACACCTCGACGATCCGAAACATTCCCGCCTCCATGTGGAGAAGCAAGTGGCAATGGAATGCCCAGCGTCCCGGGGCGTCCGCAGTGACGGCGACGGACAGCCGCTCTGCCGGCTTGATGATGACCGTATGTTTGCGGGGCAGGTATTCGCCTGCCCCGTTTTCCAGATACATCCACATGCCGTGCAGATGGAGAGGATGCTCCATCATCGTGTCGTTCACGAAGGTCAAGCGCAGACGCTCGCCATAGCGAAAGCGAATTGGATCTTTGGCTTCTGAATACTTCTTGCCGTCGAACGACCATATGTACCGGTTCATGTGGCCCGTGAGATGGAGTTCAATCTCGCGCGCCGGTTCCCGTTGGTCAGGATACGGCGCAAGACTTTTCAAATCAGTGTAGAGCAGCACCCGCCGCTCACTGTCTTCCAGTCCTCTCCCTGGTTCCCCCAACCGGTTCTGCGAATACTCGGCCACCGTTTGATTACCGGGACCATGATCGTCGGGACCATGCTTCACCGGCTCAGCGCCGGGTATCTTCGAGTGGTCTCGATCGCCCACGCCCCTGGCAGGCATTGTGTGCGGGCCTGGCATGGGCTGCACGCCAGGACTATGCTCTCTGTGCGGATTGTCGTCAGAAGGTTTCATCGTCTGAATGTCGCCGGCGGGCTCCATTTCGGGCACTGGCATGTCACCATGGGGGTCCGTCCTGCCTCCCATGTCCATGCCCGCCATACTCATACCCATATCTTCCATCGTGCGGAGCGGTCTAGGCCGGCGTGCAGGAATCTCCGCGCTCATGCCCGGGCGCGGTGCCAGTGTGCCGCGCGCATAACCGCTGCGATCCATCGTCTCGGCAAAGATGGTGTAGGCGCGGTCCTCGGCAGGCTCGACGATCACATCGTAGGTCTCCGCCACTCCCATGCGAAGCTCGCCCACCACGACCGGCTGCACGTTCTGCCCGTCCACCTGCACGAGACGCGCAGGTGCCGCGGCTTCACGTCCGGGTCCTCGATGCGCATGTCGTTGCCGGGAGCGCTCCCGACGGTGAGCGATGAGCGCTCCCCGAAATCCTGCCGTTGAACCGTGGCGAGATACGACGTCGGCGAGCCCTTCAGCCACTTCATGGTCTCGGCCCGGTCCTTGGCGTAGTAGCGAAGCAGAGTGTCGGCTTCGACGGCGGTCATTCCCGGCGGCCGCTTCGCCGGCCGGGCCGCCGCGGCCGCGTCTCCAACCTGGGTGGCGCCCAGACCCGCGAGGAGCGTCCAAGCCAGCGCCGCGCGCGCGACCCGGCGAGCGCCGGGGCGTGCCGTCGGTTCATTCCTCATCGGGTCCCCCCCTTCGGTCCGAAGTCCGATTCCGATCATGCTCGTTGGCATTGTACTCTTATGCGCGCCGATGCATCGCAGCCACCCGACACCCGAACCCGCCTCTTCGACGCGGCGCTTCGGGTGATCCGGACGAAAGGCTACAGCGCCACGACCGTGGACGAAATCGAGAAGGGTTCCAACGGGCCTGCGCCGAAGCGCAGCGCCGAGAAGGAGGAAGCATGCTGCTCGTTCGAGAGATCATGTACTGCAAGCCGGGAAAGGTCCGCCCCATGGTGGAGAAGTTCCTCGCGATGTCGAAGCTCATGGAGAAATCCGGCATGGGCGCGATGCGCGTCCTGACCGACGTGAGCGCCGAGCGCTACTGGACCATCGTCTCGGAGATGGAGGTCCCGAGCTTGAAGGCGTTCGAGGAGATGTTCCAGGGCGAGGGACAACGCGAGGAGGACATGAAGCAGTTCGAGGAGATCATGAAGGGCTACCACGATCTCGTCGAGAGCGGGCGGAGGGAGATCTACAAGATCGAAGGCTAGGCGCGGCGCGCCTCCGAACGCGCGCGCCTTGGCATCCCGCCTCCGAGGTGAGAGGATGCGCCGGGAGGCACCATGCGAACGCAATCCATCGGAGCGAGCGTCCTCCGCTCCTCGCGGCTGGCGTACGGATGCATGCGCGTCAGCGGGACGTGGGAACGCGCCGAGTTCACGCCCGCCCTCGAGACCGCCGGCCGGGCGGCGATCCTCGCCGCGTACGAAGCGGGATACACCCACTTCGATCACGCGGACATCTACGGCCGGGGTCTCTGCGAGGAGGCCTTCGGACGCGTGCTCCGGGGAGTCCCGGGGATGCGCGACCGGATCGTGATCGCCACGAAGTGCGGCATTCGCTGGCGGGGCGACCCCGACGAGGCGGCGCCGCACCGCTACGACTTTTCCAGAGAGCACATCCTCCGATCGTGCGAGGGGTCCCTTCGGCGGCTCGGGATCGACCGCATCGACCTCTACATGCTGCACCGCCCCGATTACCTGGCCGACCCGGACGAGATCGCGGCCGCGTTCGCGGATTTGAAACAGGAGGGAAAGGTCCTCGAGTTCGGCGTGAGCAACTTCCGCCCGTCGCTCCTCTCCGCGATCCGGCGCGCGTGCCCGATGCCGCTCGTCGCCCACCAGGTGGAAATCCACCTGGGACGTCTCGAGTGCTTCGAGGACGGCACGCTCGACCAGTGTCTGGAGCACGCGATCACGCCGGCGTCGTGGAGTCCCCTGGCCGGCGGCATGCTGGGCGAAGGCGGGCAGGTCGATCCGGGCGATCCGCGCGCTCCGGGGCTCCGCGCCCTGCTCGAGGTGCTCGACTCCAAGGCGAAGGACCACGGCGTCACCCGCGCGGTCGTCGCCCTGGCCTGGCTCCTGAGGCATCCCGCCGGGATCATCCCGATCGTGGGAAGCGTGAAACCCGATCGGATCCGGGACGCGGCCACGGCCGACGACTTCGAGATGAGCCGGGAGGACTGGTACGACATCCTGCGCGCCGCGCGCATGCAGCCCCTCCCCTGACTCGCCCGGGGCGGGCGCGCCGGGGCCTCCCGGGGCGCCGAACAAAGCCCTCCTTGACACCCCCTCCGGCCGGTCGGTAGAGTTACATTGTTCGACTCTCAAACAAAGTGCGCCGAGCCCCGCGGCCGGAGGAATGCAATGCCAATCAGACGCTCGATCCTCGTGACCTCGGTGGCGGCCTCGGCCTTCGCCGCGCTCCTCGGCTGCGGCCGCGACCCCGGTCCGCTCGATCCGTGGCCCCTCCCCACCGACCCGATCGTCTTTCAGGACGCCTTCACGGGCGCGGTCGCGTTCGAGGCCTTCGGCAATTCGAAACTCGATGCCCTCAGCACCGACGTCACGGAGCAATTCGAGGGCTCCGGCTGCATTCGCGTCACGGTGCCGAATCCGGGCCAGGGCTACGCCGGCGGCGCCTTCACCACCGCGCGTGCGCGCGATCTCACCGGCTACAACGCGCTGACGTTCTACGCCAAGGCGAGCAAGACGGTGACCCTCGTCGTCGCGGGCCTCGGGAACGACAACCGGGGCACCTCGAAGTTCGAAGCGGGCCGGCGCGCGGTCCCGGTGACCACGACCTGGACCAAACAGGTCATCCCGATTCCGGTTCCGAACCGGCTGACCGCAGAGCGGGGGCTCTTCTACTTCTCCGCGGAGCCGCAGGGCGGGTCGGGCTACGTTCTCTGGTTCGACGACATCAAGTTCGAGCGGCTCGACACGATCACGAACCCGCAGCCGGTGATGGCGTCGCAATTCCTGAACTCGTTCGTCGGCGCGACCGTGAACGTGACGGGCACGAAAGTCACGTTCGACGTCAAGGGTTCCGGTAGCGTGACGGTGGAGCACATGCACGGATACTTCGACTACGCGTCCTCGGAGCCGTCGGTGGCCGAGGTCGGCGACGGCGTCATTCGCATCGTCGGCCCCGGCGTGGCGACGATCACCGCCACGATGGACACGACCACCGTGGCCGGGTCGGTGACCTTGAACGCCGGGCCGTTCACGCCCGGCCTCGCGCCCACGCCGACCCTCCCCGCGGGGAACGTCGTGTCGCTCTTCAGCAACGCGTACGCGAACGCGACCGTGGACCGCTGGTCTGCCGATTGGGATCGCGCCGACCTCGCGGATCTTAGTATCTTCGGCAACGACATGAAGCTCTACACGAACCTCGTCTACGCGGGGATCGAGTTCACGACGCAACCGATCGACGCTTCGGGCATGACGCACTTCCACGCGGATGTCTGGGCCGCCGACGGCACCGCGTTCAAGGTGAAACTCGTCGACTTCGGCTCCGACGGGACGTTCGGCGGCATCGACGAAGCCCGCGATACGGAGCGCGAGCTGACCTTCAACGCGTCGTCCGCTCCGGCGTTCACGCCCGGGAGTTGGGTCGGGCTCGAGGTTCCCCTTTCCGCGTTCATGGACCCGGCGAGCGGCCTCGTCTCTCGAACGCACCTCGCGCAACTCGTCGTCTCCGGCGACGTGGGCTCCGTCTACATGGACAACATCTACTTCCACAAGTGACCCGATCGAGGGAGGAAGGCGTGCCCGGGAAGAACCGATCTGGAACGACGAAGCGGCCACCTGCGAAGCGCGCGTCCCGTCGGAAGTCCCCTCCGCGCCGGAGCCCTCTCGTCGAATCCAATCTCCGGCTCATTTGGAAGGAACAGCGGATCTCGAGGGCCGAGATCTCCCGCCGCACCGGACTGTCGCGCTCGACCGTCTCCGAAACGGTCGATTCGCTCCTCCCGACGGGCCTCATCGCGGAGGTGGGCGTCGGCCCCTCCAGCGGCGGCCGGCCCCCCGTGGTCCTCGAGTTCCGCGACGACGCGTTCGCCATCCTCGGGGTCGACATGGGCGCGTCGCACGTCGCGGTCGCCTTGACCGATCTGCGCGGCCGCGTCCTGGTCTCGAGGGAGCGCCCCCACCCCGTGCGCACCGACCCTGAAGGAACGCGCGCGCTCATCGCGAGGTTCTGTGACGCCTGCCTCACCGAGTGGCCCGCGGGAGCGAGACGCCTGGTCGGGATCGGCGTCGCGGTGCCGAGTCCGGTCGATCCGCGCCACCCCGACCGGCTCTCGGAGGTCGTCCTCCCCGCCTGGCGTGGAGGTCTCGGCCTCGACTTCCTCGCCGAGCGATACGGCGTTCCGCTGATGGTCGACAACGACGCCAACCTGGCCGCGCTCGGGGAACGGTGGTGGGGCGCGGGACGCACGGTCGATGACTTCGCCTACATCAAGGTCGCGACGGGGCTCGGGCTCGGCCACGTCATCAACGGCCGGATCTACCGGGGCTCCACGGGCGTCGCCGGCGAGATCGGGCACATGGCGATCGACCCGCACGGCGCGCCCTGCGTCTGCGGGCTTCGCGGCTGCCTGGCGACGCTGGTCGGAGCGCCGGCGCTGGTGGATCGGACCCGCGCGCTGCTCGCCACGCATCCGGAGAGCGGGCTGGCCGGCGCCGAGCTCACGCTGGTCTCGATCGAGGACGCGGCGCTCGCGGGCGACGCGCTGGCGATGACCGTCGTTCGGGAAGCGGCCGAGTATCTCGGCATCGCCGTCGCGAGTCTCCTCAACCTCACGAATCCGGCGATGGTCATCTTGGGTGGCGGTCTCGCGCGCCTCGGCGACCTCCTCCTCCAGCCGCTTCGCGAAACCGTGCGGCGCCGGACCCTCATCAGCTCGCTGGTCGCCTGCGAGATCCGGACGAGCGAGCTCGGCGAGCAGGCCTCCGCCGTGGGCGCCGCCACGATGGTCCTCGAGGTCGCCCTGGAGGACTCGAGCCTCTTCCCCGCCGCGCGGGGCCGCGGGGGACGCCGATGAGCCGGCGCGCCTCCGGGCGGGGGCGCCTCGTCGCGGGAATCGTCGCCGCGCTCCTCCTAGCGGCCGCAGGCTGCGCCGGCCGCGAGGGACCCACCGGGCCCGAGCTGAAGCCGCTCCAACTCGTCTGGCAGGACGAGTTCGACGGCCCCGCCGGCCGGTCACCCGATTCGACGAAGTGGGGGTACGACATCGGGACCAACTGGGGGAACGCCCAGCTCGAGTACGACACAAGCCGGCCCGAGAACGTCTCGCTCGACGGCGCCGGCCATCTGACGATCGTCGCGCGCCGCGAGGACTACCTGGGGAGCGCGTACACGTCGGCGCGGATCAACACGCGCGGGCGCTTCGAGCAGGCGCGCGGCCGTTTCGCGGCGCGCTTGAAGCTCCCGTCGGGCCAGGGGCTCTGGCCGGCGTTCTGGCTCCTCGGGTCCGACTTCGGAACCGTGGGATGGCCCGCGTGCGGCGAGATCGACATCATGGAGTATCGCGGCCAGGAGCCGCGGATCGCGCACGGAGCGCTCCACGGTCCCGGCTACTCGGGCGGGAACGCCCTGACGGGCTCCTTCCAGCTCCCGCGCGGAGCGTTCGACACCGAGTTCCATGTCTTCGCGGTGGAATGGGACGCCGGGACGATCACCTGGCTCGTGGACGGAATCGCCTACAAGGTCGCGACGCCCGCGAACCTCCCGGCCGGAACGCGCTGGGTGTTCGACCATCCCTTCTTCATCATCCTGAACGTCGCGGTGGGCGGGAACTACGTCGGGGGTCCGTCCCCCGACACGTCGTTCCCGCAGGCGATGACGGTCGACTACGTCCGCGTCTACGCGGCCGCTCCGTGATCCCCCGCGCGCGCATCCGTTCGGTCGCGTGCGCCGCCATCCTCGTTCTCGCCCTCGCGCCGGCCGGTTGCAGGCGGGAGCGGACGCCGCCGCCGCGAGGCGTCCTGGTCGTGTCGCAGGAGCAGCAGGCGTCCTGGATCCGTAATTTCAATCCCCTCACCACCGCCACCGCCGCCCGCTGGCCGACGCTCGCGGGGATCTACGAACCGCTCCTCGTCTTCAACAGCGTCCGGGCCGAGTACGTGCCGTGGCTCTCGGTCGCGCACGAGTGGCGCGAAGGAAACCGCGTCCTTCGGATGACCACGCGGGACAGCGTCGCGTGGTCCGACGGGCGTCCCTTCACCGCGCGCGACGTCGCGTTCACCTTCCGGCTCCTCCGCCGCTTCCCCGCGCTCGACCGGCGCGGCGTCTGGGGGTTCCTGGCCGACGTCCGGGCCCTCGACGATCGAACGGTCGACTTTCGATTCCAGCGCGTCTTCATACCCGGCTTCGACGAGATCGCCGCGCAGCAGATCGTGCCCGAGCACGCCTGGAGCGGCGTGGCGGACCCGGTCTCCTACCCCAACGAGAACCCGGTGGCGACCGGCCCGTTCACCGAGGTGCGGCTCTTCCGCAACCAGGTCTACGAGCTGGGCCGCAATCCCCGGTATTGGCAGCGCGGGCTCCCGCGCGTGGAAGCGCTCCGATTCCCCGCCTACCCGGGAAACGACCGCGCCACGATGGCGCTCGTCTACGACGAGGTGGACTGGGCCGGCAACTTCGTCCCCGCCATCGAACGCGTCTACGTGAGCCGCAACCCCGAGACCCATCGCTACTGGTTCCCCCTCACGGGGAGCAGCATCTTCCTCTACGCGAACACGAAGCGCGCGCCCTTCGACGACGTCCGGGTCCGCAAGGCGATCAGCATGGCCATCGACCGCGAGCTCCTCGTGGACGTCGCGCTCTACCGCTACTCCCGCCCGGCGGACGCCACGGGGCTGAGCGACGCCTACGCCGCGTGGCGCGATTCGAGCGTGGCGGCGGGCGGCGACTGGGTCCGCCGCGACGTGGCGCGCGCCAACGCCCTGCTCGACGCGGCGGGCTTCCGCCGCGGGGAGGGCGGCGTGCGCCGCCGGCCCGACGGGACGCCCTGGCGCTACGAAGTCCTCTGCGTCTCCGGCTGGTCGGACTGGGTGCGGGCGGCGCAGGTGATCGCGCGCGGGCTCGACTCGATCGGGGTGCGCGCCTCCGTGCGCACCTACGATTTCAGCGCCTGGTTCCAGCGGGTCCAGGCGGGCGAGTTCGATCTCAGCCTGGGATGGTCCTTCGAGGGTCCGACGCCCTACATCTTCTACCGCTGGCTCATGGCCTCCGCCACGGCGAAGCCGCTGGGCCAGCCCTCCATGGGCAACTGGCACCGCTACGGAAGCCCCTCGGCCGACCGCGCGCTCGCGGCGTTCGAGGTCGAGCCCGATCCGGCGCGGCAGAAACGGCTCTCCAGCGAGCTGCAGCGGATCTTCGTGGAGGAGGCCCCGGCGATCCCGCTCTACCCGAATCCGTCCTGGGCGGAGTACAACACCGCGCGCTTCGACGGCTTCCCCTCGCGCGAGCGCCCCTACGCGGATCCGTCGCCGAACAAGCTCGACCGCGGCGAATGTCTCCTGGTGCTCACGACCTTGACCCCTCGGTAGGATACCGGCATGACGTATCTGCTGAAACGGCTCGGCTTCTACCTCCTCTCCGCGTGGGTGGCGCTCACGATCAACTTTGTCCTCCCGCGCCTCATGCCGGGCGATCCGGCCACCGCCATCTTCGCGCGCTTTCGGGGCCAGTTGGGGCCGGAGGCGATGCAGGCGCTGCGCGAGACCTTCGGCCTCACCGACGCGCCGCTCCTGACTCAATACGTCACGTCGCTGCGCCACGTGCTCACCGGAGATCTCGGCATCTCGGTCGCCTACTTCCCGTCGCCCGTCTCCAGCGTGATCGGCACGGGCCTCGTCTGGACCGTGCTCCTCGCGGGTTCGGCCGTCGCGATCAGTTTCGCGATCGGCACGCTCCTGGGCCTCGCCGCCGCGTGGTGGCGCCGCGGATGGTTGGACACGTGGCTCCCGTCGTCGCTGGTCTTCCTCGGGGCGTTCCCTTACTTCTGGCTCGCGATGGTGGCGCTCTACCTCTTCGGATTCGGCCTCGGATGGTTCCCCCTGGGGCACGCCTACTCCGACGACGTCGCACCCGGGTTCTCCCCGGCGTTCCTGGCCGACGTCGCGTCCCACGCCGCGCTGCCGGTCGCGACGATGGTGCTCGCGACGCTCGGAGGCTGGCTCCTCTCCATGCGCAACGCGACCATCGCGGTGCTCGGCTCGGACTACGTGAACCTCGCTCGCGCGAAGGGGCTCCCGCCGTCGCGCGTCGCGCTGCGATACGCCGCGCGGAACGCGCTCCTGCCGAGCGTCACCGGACTGGGAATGGCCCTGGGGTTCGTGCTGGGAGGCTCCCTGCTCACCGAGATCGTCTTCTCCTATCCCGGCCAGGGGTACCTCCTCGTGCAGGCGGTCCGGAACCAGGACTACCCCCTCATGCAGGGGATCTTCCTCATCATCACCCTGGCCGTGCTCGGCGCGAATTTTCTCGTCGACCTCGCGTATCTCTGGCTCGACCCGCGCATCCGGGAGACGGCGTCGTGAGTCGCGCTTCGTCCGCGCCGGCCTCCGGCTTCGCGCTCTGGGCGGGCGCCGTCCGCCGCGACCGCAAGGCGGCCCTGGGGACCGTGATCCTGGCGTTCTTCGCGCTCCTCGCGATCGCCGGCCCCTGGTTCGTCGGCGATCCCACGGCGCCGGTCGGCAACCCGCTCCAGCCCCCGTCGGCGGCACACTGGCTCGGGACCACCGGACAGGGACAGGACGTTCTGGCCCAGCTCGTCGTCGGCACGCGCGTCTCGCTGGCGATCGGCTTCGCGGTCGGGCTCGCGGTCGTGCTGGTCGGCGCGCTCGTCGGAATCGCCGCCGGCTATTTCGGCGGGCGGATCGACGGACTCCTCTCGCTCCTCTTCAACGTCTTCCTCGTCCTCCCCGGCCTTCCCCTGGCGATCGTCATCGCGGCGTACCTTCCCTCCGGGCCCCTGACGCTGGGGCTGGTCCTGATCGTCACGGGCTGGGCCTGGAACGCGCGGGTCCTTCGCGCGCAGACGCTCTCGCAGCGGAGACGCGACTTCGTGGCCGCGGCCATCGTCACCGGCGAATCCGACCTCCGCATCATCACGCGCGAGATCCTCCCCACCATGACCTCGCTCCTCGTCGCGCAGGTGATCGGGAGCACGGTCTACGCGATCGGCGCCCAGGTGGGTCTCGAGTTCCTGGGCCTCGGCGACGTCTCGGGCGTCACGTGGGGAACGAATCTCTACTGGGCGCAGAACGACTCCGCCCTCTTGACCGGGGCCTGGTGGACGTTCGCCCCGACGGGTCTCTGCGTGGCGCTCGTCGGGTTCGGCCTGACGATGCTCAACTCGGGCTTCGACGAGATCACGAACCCGCGCCTGACGATGGAACGGGCCTGGCGCGCGCACCTCGCGCGGCGCGGACTCGAGGCGACGCGATCGACGCCGGTGGCGGTGGACCGTGGCTGACCCGCTCCTCTCCATCCGCGAATTCTCCGTCGACTACGTGACGGAGCGGGGGCCCGTCCGCGCGGTCGACCGGCTCTCGCTCGACGTCGAGCCCGGGGAGATCCTCGGCATCGCCGGCGAGTCGGGGAGCGGGAAGTCGACGCTGGCCCAGGCGCTGATCCGGGTCCTGCCGCCTCCCGCCGTCGTCTCCGGGGGCCGCGTGCTCTTCGAGGGCCGCGATCTGCTCGCGCTGACCGAGCGCGAACTCAGGGAGGTCCGCTGGAAGCGCATCTCGATGGTGTTCCAGAGCGCCATGAACGCCCTAAACCCGGTGATCACGATCGGGGAGCAGATCGTCGAGACGTTTCGGGCCCACGGGGCGGTCGCCGGGGGCGACACGCGCTCCCGGGCGGTCGAGCGGCTGGAGCTGGTGGGTCTGCCGGCGGCCACGTTCGACGCCTACGCCCATCAGCTCTCGGGCGGCATGCGCCAGAGGGTCGGAATCGCGATGGCGCTCGCCTTGGAGCCGTCGCTCCTGATCCTCGACGAGCCGACGACGGCCCTCGACGTCATCGTCGAGCGGGAGATCCTCGGCGAGATCCGCGAGCTGAGGCGGCGGCTCGGGTTCGCCGTCCTCTTCATCACGCACGACCTGGCGCGCATGCTCGAATTCTCGGACCGGGTGGCCGTCTTCTACGCCGCGAGGATGGTGGAGCTGGCCCCCGCCGCGGAGCTTCACCGGGCGCCGAAGCACCCCTACACGCAGGGGCTGCTCGGCGCGTTTCCCTCGGTGCGCCGCGGCGCCGCCGAGCCGAGGAGCATTCCCGGGTCCCCGCCGAGCCTCGAGAACCCTCCCTCCGGCTGCCGCTTCCATCCGCGCTGCGCCAGGGCCGTGGAGATCTGCCGCGAGCGCGACCCGGAATGGCGGTCGCTCGCTCCGGGCCACGCCGCCGCCTGCCACCTCGCCGAGTAGCCGGGCGCGTCGCGGCCCCCAACGGCCGCGCGACTTCCTAGAGCGCCACGACCAGGTAGGTCCGAATCTCCCACTCGTTCCCCTGCGGGCTCTCGCTCGGAATCGAGCCGGCATCGGGCGCGAAACGCGGCGAGTGCTCGTCGAGGGAACGCCAGGTGGTCCGCAGGCCGAGGCGCGTCTGCTGGCGATCGAGCCAGGCGGGCGCGCCGAGCGAGTAGGAGAAATCCCCCATCAACTGAAGCGGGAAGGTGAGATTGAAGTCGCGGTGGTAGTCGTAGGGGCCCCAGTCGTTCGCCTTGGCGTGCATCGCGAACGCGGTCCGTCCCCAGGCGACGCGGGCGTCGCCGCCGTAGCGGCGGACCAGGCGCGCGCCGAACGACGTGGCCGGATCGTCCCCGTTCGATTCGGCGTTTCCGGCGAAGAGATGCGCCACGATCCGCACGTCGGACCGCAGGCGCGACACGATGCGCGTGTTCAGCTCCCAGAGGCCGTCGCGCAGCGACCAGGGACGGGGCGGCGGCGCGGCGGGGAACGCGAACTGGGTGACGCCGTCGCCAAGGATTCCGATGGTGGCGTCCTGAGTGGTCGGGAGATCGCGCATCACGAATCCCACGCTCGCCGCGAGGCGCGCGTCCTCCCGCACGTCGTTGTCCCACGCCCAGAACCAGGTGGCGGGCGTCGGATCGTAGGTCACGAGGATCTCGCCGCCGACGGTCTCCCGGTTCGCGCGAACCGCGAAGGGATCCTCCAGGATGTTTCGCGGCCGCCCCGGCCCCGACGGCGCGAGATCGCGCGGCATCGGGTCGACGATCGGCTCCTGCCAGAGGAAGTTCGGCCCGATCTGGAAGTCCCCCACGTTGTAGGTGAGGCCCGTGAGGACGTTCGTCTGGTTGCCCGAGCCGGTGTCCTTCAGCGTCCAGCCGGTGAACGTCAGCGTCGCCGTCGGACCGGCGTCGGCGACCAGCCCCATCGAGGCCCCCTGCGCGTACCAGCGGAGCCGCCCCTTCTCCACCGTCACTTTCGCCTTCACGCCGAAGACGTCCTCCGTGCGGACCCGGTCCTGGAGCACGACGTAGCCGCCGCCCGATTCCTCGGCGACCTGGAAGACGTCGTCGATCTTCGTGGAGCCCGCCCAGATTCCCCCCACCTCGAACGTCGCGGGGCCGCGCGTGTGCTTCGCCGCGAGGGTGGCCTTGCGCGTCGGCGGCTGGGGCACGGCGCTCGAGGAGTTCACCGAGGACTGCTCGGTGATGTCCTCCTGGACGACGGCGGTGACGTCGAGGGGACCGACGCGACGGCGATACTTCGCCATGATGGACGGGTTGGCGCCCCACCAGATCTGAGGACCGAACGCCACCTTGAGCCCGCTCAGGGCGCGCTTCGCGCTCACCTCGAAGCCGATCGGGGCGTCGGCGTCGTACGTGTCGAGGTTCGGGCCGTAGTTCGCCTCGCGGTAGAGCCCGAAGAAGTCGCCCTCGTGCCCCCAATGGAAGTGGCCGGTGCGATAGAAGCCGTCCAGAAGAAACCACCGGTCGTCCCAGGAGACGCTCGCGCGGTAGACCTTCACGCGCTCGACCCCGTTCAGCGTGAAGGGCTGTCCGTCCGATTGGACGGTCCGCGTCCGGCCCCGGCGTTCGTAGAAGATCTCGTCGATCGGATTCTCCGGCACGTTTCCGAGTACGTTCAGGGAGAGGGTGCCGGTCACGTTTTCCGCGGGGTTGACCTGGGCGTCCAGGTAGAACGATTCCATCCGGTCGAATCCCCGGAACGCGGGGGACGCGGCCTGCGGCGCCGAGTTGTCGGGCGTCGTGACGCGCTCGCCTCCGGTGCTGTAGGTCTCGAATTGGGCCCGGAACCCGGTCAGGCGGACGCGGCTCAGGGCCTTGGTGGCGAGGCTCGCCTCGTCGCCGCGCGCCTCCAACAGGGCGACCGCCGGATCGATGCCGGCGAAGTGCGCGCGGATGGCCGCCAGGTCGGTCCCAGGCGCGTAGGCCGAGAGCGCGAAGGCGCGCCGGAGGGCGTAGTAGGCGGCGCGCGGATAGACCTCGCCGAGCCCTCGCGCGTCGGGGTGGCCCTTGGCGCAGATGCCCCACCACTCCTCGTTCATATTGTTCTCGCCCTGAACGTAGTCCTCGGAATAGCCGCCGTTGGGCCACGACGCGTTCGTGTCGTGGATGTCGAGGCGGCTCTCCTGGCCGAACTTCCACCAGCCGTCGCTCCACTGGAAGATGAACCCGCCGATCGCGTTCCCCACGAGCCCCTTGCCGCTCGACTGCTCGTAGATCTCGCGCCACTGGCCGAGGAGATAGCGCGCCTGCGTCGCCTGGTCCTCGCGGAGCTGGCGCGCGTTGAAGGCGTCGGCGCCGAACTCGGTGAAGGCGACCGGAACGCCCAGCTTGTCGCGCACCACCTGGAAGAGATCGCGCGCCGAGATGCCCCGATAGACGTTGGCGCCGAAGATGTCGAGCCCACGGCACTCCGCCGCGATGATGTCGATGTACTGGAGATCGCCGTTGGCCATCGCCACGGGAACCCCCGTTCCCCGCTCCTTCACCTCGCGAATGATCTCCCCGAACAGGGAGTAGAGATATCGGGCGCGCGCCGACTCGCGCTCCCCCTGCGGCAGGGCTTCGATCTCGGTGGAGGCCCAGGAGAGCCCGTAATTGTTCTCGTTCCCGAGCAGCCACATGAGGACGCCCGGAACGCCGCGGAACTCGTCCACCAGGGCCAGGACTTCCGCCTTCAGGGCCGCGCGCATGCGGGAATCGGAATAGTCGACGGAGGGATGCCAGACGCCGTCGAGCGTGAATCCGTACCGGCCGACGGTGTGATTGATCACGGTGAAGATCCCGTAGCGGTCGTGGATGTACCGGACCCACCGAGGAGGGACGCCGGCGTATTGGCGGATGGTGTTCACTCCCATGCCACGGAGCAGCGGCATATCCCGGGCGAGCGCGGCCTCGATGACGTCGTCGGGCTGCGCCCAGAGGCTCCAGTTGTAGTTCTGGCCGATGGGAACGTAGTCCCAGTTCATCCCGTGGACCATGAAGTCCCGCCCGGCGACTTGGAGCTTCGATCCCGCGTCGGTCGTGACGACCTGGATGGCGGGGACGGCGGGGGCGGCGGGGGCGGCGTCCTGGGCCGGGACTCGCGCCGGCGCCAGGGAGAGCAGCGCGGCCAGCGCGACGGCCGCTCGGGTCCCGGGGCCGGGACGGCCGCCTCTCTGATTCGAGCTCACGTCATCCTCCTCGGCGTGGGTTGAGACTCCAGGTCGTGGACCGTGCTGGCGGTCACGACGCTTCGGTACCAATGGGCGCTCTCCTTGGGGCTGCGCCGCAGCGTGTCGAAATCGACGTCGACGAGACCGAATCGCTTGGCGTATCCGTGCGCCCATTCGAAATTGTCGAGGAGCGACCAGGCGAAATAGCCGGCCAGCGGCACGCCGTCTTCGATCGCGCGGCCGGCCTCGGCGAGGTGGGAGCGGAGATAGGCGATCCGGCGATCGTCCACGATGCGTCCTTCGGTGTCGGGCGCGTCCGTGTAGGCGGCCCCGTTCTCGGTGATATAGATCTTCGCCGGGCCGTAGTCCCGCGCGACGCGGAGGAGCGTTTCGTGGAGCCCCCGTGGATCGACCGCCCAGCCCATGTCGGTTCGTTCCCCCGGGTCGCCCGACTCGACTCCCACCGGCTCGCCCGCGTCGCCCGCGCGAACCGTCACGGGGCTGTAGTAGTTCACGCCGAGAAAGTCGACCGGCGTGGCGATGACCCGCATGTCGCCCTCGCGCACGAACGGAAGCCGGGCGCTCTCGAGATGGCCTCTCCGCATCCGCTCCGCGATCGCGTCGTCGGGATAGCGCCCGCGGAAGAGCGGATCGAGATACCAGCGGTTCATGGAGCCGTCCACGTCGCGCGCGGCGGCCCGATCGGCCTCGCCCTCCGTAGCCGGCCGGACCGGCGCGAGGATGAGGACGATTCCGACCTCGGCGTCGCGGCTGTTTCGGCGGATCACCTCCACCGCGCGGCCATGGGAGAGCATCACGTGGTGCGCCACGCGCAACGCCTCGGCCGGGTCGCGCCGGCCCGGCGCCTGCTCGCCGACCTCGTGCCCTTGGATCGCGATGCACCAGGGCTCGTTGTGCGTGACCCAGTGGCGCACGCGGTCTCCGAGCTTCCGGGTCACGACGTCGGCGTACTCGACGAAGGCATCCGTGGTCTCGCGCACGCCCCAGCCGCCGCGGTCTTGGAGCGCCTGGGGGAGGTCCCAATGGTAGAGCGTGACGAAGGGGATGATCCCGGCCTCGAGGAGCGCGTCGACGAGGCGGTCGTAGAACTGGAGACCCGCGGAATGGACGGCGCCGCGTCCGGAGGGAAGGATCCGCGGCCAGGCGATCGAGAACCGGTACGCCCCGATGCCGAGCCACTTCATCAGCTCGACGTCTTCACGCCAACGGTGGTAGTGGTCGCACGCCACGATCGCGTTCGAGTCGTCGGCGATGCGCCCGGGCGTCGCGGCGAAGCGGTCCCAGATCGACTCGCCGCGCCCATCCTCGCATGCGCCGCCCTCGATCTGAAACGCGGACGTGGCGACGCCCCAGAGAAAGCCGTCGGGCAGGCGGCGCCCGTTCATGGAGCGCCGGCTCCGCGCGGAGGCGTGCGCTCGGGGTAGAGATGGCATCGCACGAGCCGGTGGTCGACCGGCCGGGGAGCGGGGTCGGACGAGCGGCAGGGGTCGTGGACCTCGGGGCAGCGCGGCGCGAACGGGCACCCGCCCCCCGGCGTCTCGGGCGCGGTGCCCCTGGCGCGCGGCTTCGCCGCGAGCGCCGGATCGGGGGCCTCGGAGCGCTCCGTGCCCGCGATGGAGGCGACCAGGGCCCGCGTGTAGGGATGCGCCGGCGAGCCGACGACCTCCGCGCTCGGCCCGTCCTCCACCACGCGGCCGCGGAAGAGGACGAGGATCCGGTCCGCCAGATAGCGCGCCGAGGCGAGGTCGTGCGTGATGAGGAGGATGGCGAGACCCCGATCGCGCTTGAGCTGCGCCAGGAGACTCAGAACGCCCATCCGGATGGAGACGTCGAGCATCGACGTCGGCTCGTCGGCCACGAGGAGTTCGGGATCCACCGCGAGGGCTCGGGCGATCGCGACGCGCTGGCGCTGCCCCCCCGAGAGCTCGTAGGGGCGGCGGCCGAGGAACTCTTCGGCCGGCTCGAGCCCGACGGTGCGAAGGAGCTCGGCCGCGCGCGCGCGCGCTCCGCCCGCTGCGACGCGCCGGTGCCGCAGGAGCGGCCGGACGAGGTGGTGCTCGATGGTGTGGACCGAATTCAGCGAGCTGAACGGATCCTGGAACACCATCTGCACGCGGCCGCGATAGGCGAGCGACGCGCGGCGGCGCCCGCGGGCCAGAACGTCGGTCCCGTCCAGACGAATCTCCCCGCGGTCGGGCCGGTCGAGGCGAAGCGCGATGCGCGCCAGCGTGCTCTTGCCGCTCCCCGACTCCCCCACCAGCGCCACCGATTCGCCGCGGTGGATCTGCAGGGCGACGTCCTCGGCCGCCACGACGCGGCGGCTTCGGGTCAGGAGTCCTTTCGAGACGAAGGTCTTGCGGATTCCCTTCATCTCGAAGAGCGGCGGGCTGGTCCTGTCGGGACGCGCGGGCACCGGTATCCTCCCGGAAGTTTCGACTTTGTTCACTTGTCGAACATAGTGTATCGTCACCCTTGGATTGTCAAGCGGGTCGCGGGGCCGTTCGGCCCGGGCGCCACGGTACAGGATTCCCCGCCGCACGGAGAGAAGATCATGAGCGACCCGTCCGAGCGACCCGATTCGAGACAGGGACTCGACGCGACGATCCGGGGCTTGTCGGCGTATACCCTGACCTCGCTCCTCCTCGTCCTCGGAGGGGCGCGCCCCGCCCTCGGCGCCGAGTGCCTCCTCGCCAATCCGAGCTTCGAGATCCCCGGTTCGGCGGGCGCGGTCTTCGGGGGCTGGAACCAGTTCGGATCGGTCGGCTCGACCACGAAGGCGATCCACGGGACGAAGTCGGCCCGGGCATCCGGCCCCAATACCGGAGTCTGGGACGTCTCGGGCTACTGGCAGAAGCTCGCGACCTCCCCCGGCCAGCGCTGGTCGGCCTCGGTCTGGGTCTCGCACCCCTCGTCACGCCCCCTCACCGGAGGGTCGAAAGCCATCGTGAACATCGAGTGGCGCGACGCCGGGGGCGGCCTGATCTCCTACGAGTCGTTCACGGCGGCGACGTCCACCACGCCGCCGGATCGCTTCCAGCGCGTCGCGTTCGAGAGCCAAGCCGCGCCCGCCGGCACCGCCTCGACGCACATCCTCCTCGGCGTCCTGCAGGGACCCACCGATCCCGTGCCCGACGTCCACTACGACCATGCCGTGTTCCTGAGCCTCGGCCCCCCGACTCCCGAGCAGCGCCAGTGGCTCGACTTCCCCGGCGGGCGGACGATCGAGTTCGCCGGCCGGACCTGGCGGGTGAAGGGCCCCGGCACCTACGAGCCCGGTCCGAGCACCTTCAGCGACGCGACGAGCGCCGTCTGGGTGGACGAGGATGGGCGCCTCCATTTGACGATCCGGCAGGTCGGCGGCTCCTGGCAGAGCACGGAAGTGGCGCTCTCCCAGCCGCTGGGGTACGGCGACTACGTCTTCACGACTCGGGGGCGGCTCGACGCGCTCGATCCGAAAACGGTGCTCGGGATGTTCCTCTGGGAATACGGGGCCTGCTACGACCCGGCCGATCTCTGGTGGAATCCGTTCAACGAGATCGACGTCGAGTTCAGCCGCTGGGGCGACGAGGGGAACGCGGTCGCCCAGTTCGTCACGCAGCCGTTCAACGCTCCGGGCAACCTGGTCCGCTTCGACGCGACGTTCAGCGACGGAGAGGTCGCGAGCCACGCGTTCCGCTTCCTCCCGGGCCGGGTCGAGTTCCGGAGTTGGCGCGGCGGTCCTGGAGCCGAGTCGCCGGCGAGCCTGATCCACGCCTGGACCTACTCCGGGATGCAGATCCCGCGTCCCGACTCGCAGCGCGTGCACCTCAATCTTTGGCAGTTCAACGGGCCGCCCGCCGTGAACCAGGAGGTCGTCTTCGACGCCTTCACGTTCGTGCCAACCTGCCCGTCGCCCCCCTGCGCCGTCACGGCGGTGGCGACGGCCGATGCTCCGAAGCCTGTTCTCGCCGCGCCCCGTCCGAATCCCTTCTCCTCGAGGACCGCCATCCGCTATCTCGCGCCGCGGGAGGGCCGGATGGAGATCGTGGTCTTCGACGTCACGGGACGCCGCGTCCGCACGCTCCTCGACGCGACGATCCAGCCCGGCGCGCACGAGATCGCCTGGGACGGTCGCGACGAATCGGGCCGGCTCGTGGCGACGGGCGTCTACTTCGGCCGGTTCCGGATGGAGGGGCTCGTCCAGACGCGACGGCTGATCCTGGTGCGATGAAGCTCCGTTCCTCTCGTGGCGACCGCGGGGCGGCGGTGCGGACGATGAGTTCGACGGCCGGATGGATGCGCGGCTTATGCCTCCTCTTCGCGGTCGGCGCCGCCGGCGCCGGCGCGGCGTCCCCGCGACCCGATCCGTTCGTACCGAGGCCGTTTCCGCACGAGAGCGGGGGGCGCCCCTTGGGCGAGGGGATCGCGTACGGGCCGCATCGCGACGGCCAACGTCCCGGCGAAGCGTCGCCCTCGAAGGGGGAGGTGCGCGAGGACCTCCGCATGATGGCCGAGCGGTGGAGCCTCGTTCGCCTCTACGGATCGGTCGGACCGGCCGACAGCATCCTCGAAGTGCTTCGGGCAGAGCGCCTCCCGATGAAGGCGCTCCTCGGGGTCTGGATCGCGCCGGAGGACGCGAGGGACTCGACCGGCCGCGTCGTGGAGCGGTTCCCCGAGGCGGAGGCGGCGAATCGGGCTGAGGTGGAGTCGGCCGTGCGCCTGGCCGCGGCCTATCCGGGTCTCGTCGCGGCCCTCTGCGTCGGCAACGAGACCCAGGTCTTCTGGTCCTCCCACCGCGTGCCGGCGCCGCTCCTCGCGGGGTACGTCCGCGAGCTGCGCGCACGCACGTCCGTGCCGATCACCGTGGCCGACGACTATCTCTTCTGGAACACGCCGGCGAGCGCCGACCTGGCGGCCGAGATCGACTTCATCGTCGCCCACTTCCATCCGCTCTGGGCCGGCCAGACCAACGACGGCTCGCTCGACTGGACCCGCAAGGCGTACGACGAAGTGCGCGCCAGGCACTCCGCGCGCCTGGTCGTGATCGGCGAAACCGGATGGGCGACCGGGAAGCTCTCCACGGCTCGGCGATGCAGTAACCGCCGAACTCAGAACGCGCGCGAGCCCCTCCCGCGAATCGCCCATCCATCGGTCGCTTGGCTGCCATTGCTTGGCGAACGTGACGAACTCCTCGACA
>DATIQI010000186.1:0-6179 GCA_035470985.1 Acidobacteriota bacterium | reverse complement strand
GCTCCGCGCGCTCGGCGTCGGGTTCCGCGCGCCCTATGTTCTCGCCGCGGCGCGCGCGGCGGCGAAGGACGGCATCGCGTGGGAGGCGCTCCGCGCGGCGCCCGTCGAGGAAGCGCGGGCGCGGCTCCAGGAGCTTCCGGGCGTCGGTCCGAAGATCGCCGACTGCGTCCTCCTCTTCGGGCTCGACCGGCTCGACACCTATCCCGTGGACCGCTGGATCCGGCGCGCCACGATGGAGCTCGCCGCGCGCCGCCGCGCGCGCGACGAGGAGCTGGAGGCGTGGTCGCGCCGGCTCGGTCCCTCGCGCGGCTACCTCCAGCAGATCCTCTTCCACCTGCGCCGCACGGGCGGGCCGCTCCCCGCGCTGGATCGGCGCCGCGCGGGGCGATGAAGGAGGGCGCGTCGGTCGCCGTCTTCGCCAAGGCGCCCGTCGCGGGACGCGTGAAGACGCGGCTCGTTCCTCCGCTCACGCACCCGGAAGCCGCGGCGATCGCGCGCGCCTGTCTCGAGGAGACCCTCGGCCGCTTTCCCGCGCGCGTACCCGCCGCCTGGACGCTCTTCCTCGATGGCGCGCCCGACGAGGCCCTTCGCGCGGTCGCGGCGCGGGCCGGCGTGGCGATCGCGCCGCAGGGGGAAGGAGACCTGGGCGCCCGGCTGGAGCGCGCCTTCCGGAGGCTCCGGGAGGAAGGGGCGCGACGCGTCGTCGCGATCGGGGCGGACAGTCCCACGCTCCCCCCCGAGCGGATCGCGGAGGCGCTGGAGGCGTTGCGGCGGAGCGACGCGGTGATCGGCCCGGCGGAGGACGGCGGCTATTACCTGGTGGGGCTCTCGCGCGACGCGGGCGATCTCTTCCGGGAGACGCCGTGGGGGACCGGGGACGTGGCGCGCGTGGCGGCGGAGCGCGCGCGGGCGCGCGGACTCGGCCTGGAGCGGTTGCCGGAGTGGTACGACGTGGACGACGCGGCGTCGCTCCGGCGCCTCGCGAACGAAGCGAGGGCCGGGGAGTACCCGGCCCTCGCGCGCGTGATCGCGGAAATCGGCTCGGCGCGACTCGCCGCGCCGCTCTAGGCGCCCGACTTCACCTTTTGGAGTTCGGCGCGGATCGCCCCGGCATGGGGACCGTTGGGATCGAGCTTCAGGTACTGCTCCCACGCCTCGATGTTCGTCCTCTTGTCGCCCAGCGCGCCCGCCACCACGCCCAGATTCAGCCAGGCGTTCTTGTGGTCGGGGCGTTCCTTGGTCACGCGCCTCATCTCCTCGGCCGCCTTGTCGTTCTGGCCGAGCGAGTGGTAGGCGATGGCGCGGTCGACGCGGACGTCGGCGTTCTTCGGGTCCAGCTCCAGCGCCTTCGTGTAGTGCTCGATGGCCTGGTCCCACTTGTTCGAATCGAACATCAGATTCCCCATTCCGATGTTCGCTTCGAGATCGTTCGGGTTCTCGGCGAGCTTGTTCCGATACTGGGCCAGGGCTTCGATGACGCCGGGGAGCATCTGATTGGACTGCATGCCGCCGCCCATGCCCCCTCCCATCGTGCCGCCACCCATCCCGCCGCCCGTCATCAGGTCGGCCGGACCCGTCGGCATCCCGCCGTCGTCGCGCGGCGCGACCGCGGCCCGGAGCGAATAGCCGACGGCGCCGCCCGCCACGAGACCGATGATCAGGAACGCCCAGCCGGGCATCGCGGCGGACGGAGCGTGACGCGGACCCCCGCCGCCGTGGCTTCCGGGCTTCTTCGGCCGGTGCGCCTGGGGCGCGGCGTGACCGCCTCCACCCGAGCCGGAGCCGCCGGCGGGCGCGGAACCGGCACCGCCGCCGGTGGAGACGATGTAGGCGCCGCACGAATCGCAGCGTGAAAGACCTTCGGGAAGACGCTCCCCGCAACGGGGACAGGTAATCGTATTGGTTGGGCTCATGGGGGGTAGTGTACGGAGCCTCGGCGGCCCGCGCAACGGGGGCTCGATGATCCTCCGGGACCAGACGCGGTACGACTCCGGCCGCCGCGCCGGGGGGACCTGCGACTCGGGCCGCGGCCGTCTATCGCGGGCGCCGCGATCGTGGAGTCCTTGCCGCGCCACGGGTCGTGGGCTAAGGTCGGTCTCGCGTGACCAACCCTTCGTTCATCGTGGCCCAGGTCCTCGGGCGGACGGCCATCCTCCGTGACGGCGACTCCATTCACGAGGCCGTCCTCTCCGGCAGGCTGAAGGAGGGCGCGCGAGGATCGAGGGAGACGACGTTGGCCGTCGGCGATCGGGTGGACGTCGAGCGGCCCGCCGACGGCCCCTGGCGGATTCTCGGCGTCGCGCCGCGCCGCACGCAGCTCGAGCGCTCCGCCGGAGGGCATGGCGCGAGCGCGCGGACGCAGATCATCGCCGCGAACGCCGACCAGACCCTGATCGTCGCTTCGCTCCGCGACCCTCCGTTTCGCCCCGGACTCGTGGACCGCTGGTCGCTCCTCGCGCGGCGCGGAGGCCTGACGCCGCTCCTCGCCCTGAACAAGGCCGACCTTGGAACCGAGGAGGAGGCCCGGCGCGCGGTGGCGGAGGCGTGCATCCCGCTGGAGATGGTCCGCGTCAGCGCGACGACCGGCTTCGGGATCGAGACGCTCCGGGCGCACCTGTCCGGACTCGTCACCATTCTCGTGGGGCACTCGGGCGTCGGGAAATCGTCCATACTCCGAACGTTGATTCCCGACGCCGACGCCGCGACGGGCGAGCTGAGCGGCAAGTCGGGAAAGGGCCGCCACACGACGACGAGCTCGCGTCTCTATCCGCTTCCGGAAGGGGGCTACTTGATCGACACACCCGGAGTGAGGAGCGTGGTGCTCGGCGAGACGCACGCGTCGGAAGCCGCCTCGGTCTTCCCGGAGATCGCCGACGCGGAGCCTTGTCGCTTCCGCGAGTGCACGCACCGGATGGAGCCGGGATGCGCCGTGCTCGCGGGGCTCGAGAGCGGCTCCATTCCGCGCCTCGTCTACCAGCGCTACAAGAAGCTCCTCGAGGAAGTGGACCTCCGATGAGCGCCGACGCGCTGCTCGATAGCCTCGGCGATCTTCTCATCGTCGGAATCCCCGGCACGGAGCTGACCGGCGAGACGGAGGCGGTCCTTCGCCGGATCCGCCCCGCCGGCGCGATCCTCTTCTCCGAGAACTACGTCGACGCCGACGGGGCCGCGCGGCTCACCCGGTCGCTCCACGCGATCCTCGGCACGCCCGACCTCCCCGCGCTCCTCGCGGTGGACGAGGAGGGTGGCGTCGTGTCGCGGATCGCCCACTTCTGGGAAGTCCCGCCCTCGGCGCGCGCCGTCGCCTCCTCCGGGGGCCCGCCGCTCGTGCGCGATCTCGCGGCCCGCACCGCGCGGCGGCTCCTCGCGCTCGGCTTCAACCTCGACTTCGCCCCGTGCGCCGACATCCACTCCGATCCGGCGAACCCGGTCATCGGGGTCCGCTCCTTCGGCGAGACGGCGTCGCAGGTGACCGCTTGCGTGCGCGCGGCGATCGAGGGATTCCAGTCGACGGGCGTCATCCCGGTGGTGAAGCACTTTCCGGGGCACGGCGACACGGCGATCGATTCTCACGTCGCGCTCCCGCGCGTCCTGGCCGACGAGCGGCTCCTCGCCCGCCGCGACCTGAAGCCCTTCGAGGGCGCCATCCAGATCGGGGTTCCGATGGTGATGACGGGGCACGTGCTCGTGCCGGCCCTCGATCCCGACCCGACGCGGACGGCGACCCTTTCGCACGCGATCGTCACGGGGCTCCTGCGCGAGCGGATGCGCTTCGCGGGCGTGGTCGTGACCGACGCGCTGGAGATGGCGGGCGCGACGTCGCTCGGCTCGTACGGGGAGGTCGCCGTGCGCGCGATCGAGGCGGGCGTCGATCTCCTCCTCTACTCGAAACTCTCCCCCGGCCCCGAGGAGGCGATCGCCGCCCTCCGCGAAGCCCTGGCCTCCGGCCGGATCGCCCCGGAGCGGATCGCCCAGTCGCTCGACCGGATGCGGCGGCTTCGCGCGGGGAACGCCGCGCGTCCCGCGCCCTGGTCTCCGGAGCTGGCGCGGCACGCCCGCGATCTCATCGGGGCCGAGGAGCTGACCCGCGTCGCGGAGGGAGCGATCCGCGTGCTCCGCCAGGGCGCGGGCGGGCTTCCCCTGAAGCCGCCGGTCGAGGTGCTGGAGATGAACCGTTCCGAGAACCGCGCGCCGCTGGCCGACCTCCTCCGCGCCTCCGGGATGGAGGCGCGGGAACACGCGCCCGATCCGGGGTCGTGGCCTCTGCGGATTTCCGGCACCGCGCTCCTCACCGTGGCCGCCCGGTCGGAGCTCCCGCCCGAATTGGCCGAGACGGCCCGCGCGTGGCTCCGGCGCTTCCCCGAGACCGTGACGATCGCCTCGCTCAATCCCCAGGTCTGCGACACCTGGCCCGAGGTGAGGACGCTCCTCACGACGTTCGACAACGGGCCCGCCGCGAGGCGGGCGCTGGTGAAGCTCCTGACGGCGCCCCACCCCTCGAGCGTGGCGGTGCGCCGGCGCGCGCGTCCCCCCGAGACGCCCGCGGCGTAGCGCCGAAACTGGAACGGCCCCCCGGCGCTCGCCGAGGGGCCGCTTCGTTCGTCTCGTTCGCCGCCGCGCGGGTGCGCGCGCCGGCTCGCCGCTAGCTCAGACCTTGTCCTTCTCCTTCGCGCAGCAGGACATGCCGTTCTTTCCGTTCGCCGACATCGCCTTCGCGAACTCGGCCTGCATCTTGGCGCCCTCGCCGCGATACTTGTTCTTGAAGCCCGCGGTCTGGATCGCCTTCGCGATCGTGTTCTTGTTCACGTTCTTCTCGGCGATCACGTACGCGACCCGCTTCTCGAGATCGACGTGCGCGCAGTGGATCCCCTTCGACTGCATGAGGGTCGACTGGATGCTGCTGGCGCAGCCGTCGCACTCGGCGCCCGGCACCGCGAAGGAGTAGATCGCCTGGTTCTTGCCGACCGTGCACGCCTCGCTCATCGCCTTCGCGTCGGCCTTGTCCACGCCGTCGCAATGCGCGCCGCCGGCGCCCGTGGCCGAAGCCATCTTCGACGCGTGCGCGCCGGAAACAGGACAGTGCTTCGAGGCCGAGGCCCCCTCGCTCTTGCCCGAACAGGCCGCGCCACCGGCCCACGCCGTCGTCGCGGCCAGAAGGGCGACCGCGCTCAGTACCGCCAAAGTCTTCATCCGTCTCATGTTGCTCTCCTTCTCGGTTGATTGCGTGGTTACCGGACCTGAGAAGAATACACCGCTCGCTCGAACTTGTGTCCGATCAGTTCGTATTTGCCCCCAACGCTTTGTCCCTGCTCAACTTATAGCGCTGGATGGCGAGGCTCAGCATTTCGGCCATCTTCCGCTGGAATTGGAGGTCCTTCAGCATCGCCGCCTCGCGGGGATTCGTGATGAAGGCCGTCTCGACCAGGACCGAAGGGATCTCCGGGGCCTTCAGGACGACGAAGCCCGCCTGCTTCACCCCTCGGGTCTCCAGGCGGCTGTCGGCCTCCAGGGCGTCGATCATGTGCTCGGCCAGCTCGCTGCTCCGCCGGATTGTGTCGTTCTGGCGCAGGTCGAATAGGATCGAGAGGAGGTCGCCCCCCTGCTCCGGCGCCACGCCTCCGATCAGGTCGGCGGCGTTCTCGGCCTCGGCCACGGCGCGGGAGGCCTCGTCGGTCGCCCCGGTGAGGCTCAGGAAGTAGACCTCGGTGCCCGTCGCCGATTTGTTGCGGCTCGCGTTGCAGTGGATGCTGACGAAGATGTCGGCCTGGTACTTCCGCGCGATCTCGATCCGCTTGCGGAGCGGAATGAAGTAATCGCCGGTCCGGGTGAGGACCGCGGTGATGCCCGGCACCTGGTCGAGCTCCGCTTTCAGTTTCTTCGCCACGGCCAGGACGATGTCGGCCTCCTGGAGCCGGCGATGCCCGATGGCCCCCGGATCGTCCCCGCCGTGCCCGGCGTCGATCGCCACGATCAGCTTCCGGGAACGCTTCAGCTCCGCCACCCGCTCGGCCAGCGCCCTCTCCGCTTCGGGATTCGCCGGCGCGGGAATGTCCACCACCACGCGGTCGGGCTGGCCGTCGGCCGGCGCGAGGACGAACGAGAGCGGCGTGACCGGCTGCTTCAGTCCGATCCGGATCGCCACCCCGCTCTCCGACACGGCCGTGAAGACGTCGGCCACG
>DATIQI010000185.1:0-3458 GCA_035470985.1 Acidobacteriota bacterium | reverse complement strand
CTACATCACCAACTTCTCCTGCGGTCCCGACTCGTTCATGCTGGGCTATTTCCGTAACTACATGCAGTCCAAGCCATCCCTGACCCTGGAGCTGGACCAGCACACGGCCGATCCGGCGTACTTCCGCTCGAGGTAGGCGAGATCGGGAAGGACGTGCATGCAATTGATGCAGCAGTAGGTCCAGAAGTCGAGGAGGACGACCTGCCCCTTCAATTCCTTCGCGAACGTGAGGGGCCGATCGGTGTTCAACCAGGCGAACTCTGGCTTCAGCTCGGGAGCCCGCGGGGAGGCGTTCATGGGCCCCTAATGTAGACTATTTCCAGGCGCTTTGCAGGACGCGCTGGACCGTCCGAGCGCCCCAACCCAGGCTCCGCCGCGGGGGGTAGCCCCCGGGAACCGAAGCCGCTAAGATACAAGGTCTTATGAGCCAGTCGCAGTCAGCCGAGGTTCTGATCGTCGGAGCGGGGATCGCGGGGCTTTCGCTCGCGCGCCACCTTCAGAACGCCGGGATCGGGAGCATCCTGCTGGAACGCGCGGCGGGCGTGGGCGGTCGTTGCGCCACGCGCCGGGTGGAGGGGCGCCCGGTCGATCACGGCACCCCCTTTCTCCACGGCCGTGACGCGGGGCTTCTCGCGGCGCTCGACGCCGTGACCGACGCGACGCCGCTCCCCGGGTGGCCGCACCGGCGGATCGGGGGCGGGGTCCCCTGCCAGCCGGAGGCGTTCGAAGGCGTGGACCGGCTGCTCGCGTTTCGCGAGGGGCTGACCCGGTTTCCGAAGCACCTCGCCCGCGGCCTCGACGTTCGGCTCCGGCACGAAATCGCGTCCCTTCGCCCGGCGGACGATGCGCCGCTCCTCGAGGTCGTCACCGCCGACGGCGTCGCGTTTCGCGCGGGGACGGTCGCGCTCACCATGCCGGCGCCCTCGGCGGACCGCTGGCTCGCGCCCCTGGAGGAGCGATCGAGCGATCTCGCGGCGACCCGGGTCTTGCGACGGCAGATCCGGACGCTCCCCTGCCTCGCCGTCATCGCGACCTACGCGCCGGACGCCGCGCGAACCGACTTCGATGTCTGCTACCCGTCCTCCAGCACGATGGTCCACGCGATCGTGAACGACGCCGCGAAGCGCGGCGCCGGATCGCCCCCGACCCTCGTCGTCCAGGGCCGCCCCCGATTCTCCCGCGAGTTCATGGAGCGGCCCCGCGACGAGTGGGCTCGGGAGCTTCTCTGGGAGGCGGGCGAGTTCCTCGGCGCATGGGTGGAGCGTCCGGTGGCGCGGGAGGAGCACGTCTGGCGCCACGCCCGGATCGATCCGACGAGCGAGCTGGCGGCCCCCCTGCTCGTCGGCCTCGAAAACGGGTCCGCGATCGCGCTCTGCGGGGACGGATTCTCGCCCCACGGCGGCGTCGAGGGAGCCTTCCGCTCGGGTCGCTCGCTCGCGGCGCGCATCCAAACGCTCCGCGCCGCCCCGGTGGGACGGCCATGAAAGGAGTCGCCTTGAACCCAGCCCTCTCCCCCGAGCGGATCGACGAGATCCTGCGCCGGGAAGCCGACCACGACTGCGCCGGCGTCGGCGAGTCGAGGATCTGCGTGAAGATCGTCGCCATCGCCGAGCTGCCGACGCGATTCGGGCGGTTCCAGATCGCGGCCTTCTGGAACAACCGCGACGCGAAGGAGCACGTGGCGATCATGCGCGGGGACGTCTTCGGCGCCGCGGACGTGCCGACGCGCGTCCACTCCGAGTGCCTCACGGGAGACGCGATCGGATCGCTTCGCTGCGATTGCCGCGACCAGCTCGAGACCGCGCTCCGCGCGATCGCGGCGGAGGAACGGGGATTGGTCCTCTACCTCCGCCAGGAGGGGCGCGGCATCGGCCTCCTGAACAAGATCCGGGCGTACGGGCTCCAAGACCGGGGTCTCGACACGGTGGAGGCGAACGTGGCGCTCGGCTTCCGCGACGACGAGCGCGAGTACTCGATCGCGGCCCACATGCTGATGAGCCTCCGCGTGAAGTCGGTGCGGCTGATGACGAACAATCCACGCAAGATCAACGATCTGTCTCGATTCGGAATCCAAATCACCGGGCGGAAACCCCACGTGATTCCCCCGAACGAGCACAATCGCTTCTATCTGGAGACGAAGGCGCTCAAATCGGGCCATTTCATCGACTTCGCCGGGAAACCTCACCTGGAGGAACAGGGCGAATCGGTGGTGGTCGAAGGAGGAACCGCGTGAGGGCACCGACTCGAAGCTTCCGGCGCCGCTTGGGAATCGCCGGGCTGGCCTTCCTGGCCCTGGCGGGACTCGCGGGGGCGCAGGAGCTGGTCCAGACCGGGGATCCGGCCCACCCGCGCCTGCGCGACGCCGACGCGATCCTGTCACTGAACGACCGCTGCGCCGTGCGCCAAGGGAGCCTGAATCCCACGTACGCGCCGGTCTACGTGAACGGCAAACCGATCGGATTCTGCTGAAGGACGTGCCCTGGGGTCTTCGTGCAAGACCCGGAGCCGTATCTCAGGAATCTGGGCGTCCAGGTTCCTTGCATCGTCGATCCGAAGCGGCTGGCCCGGATCGACACGTCGCTCCGTCGGAGGATCGGCCACGACTTGTTCTACTTCTCGAGCGCGCAGGCGATGAAACGGTTCGATCGCGACCCCCTGAAGTACGTGAAGCGTCTGAGCGACCCGATCACGGCGCGGCGCTTCCCCGTGCAGCGCCGTTCCCGGACGACCGAGTTCTCCGGACGGACGTACTACTTCGCGGTCGACTCGACGATCGCGCGCTTCCTCTCCGAGCCCGAGCGCTGGAAGGAACGCCGCGCCGCGGCGATGGAGGGGGGCGCCGAGTGACTCGGACGCCCGGAGCGGGAGCCCGGTGACCGCGACGGTTCGCGCCCTGTCGGAGATCCACGAGCCGCTGGCTCGGGAGTGGCTCGAGGAGCGGATCACCCGCCCCGAGACCACGGGCGTCCTCCTGTGCGGCAGTCGCGCCACCGGGTGGGCGGCGCCCGATGGCGACTACGACGCGCTCGTCTTCGTCACGCCGGAGGCCTACCGGTCGATTCCGGCCGAAGAGACCTTGATCTATCTCCACGCGCCGGGCGAGACGCCCCGCCGCGTGGTGGGCGACTTCTCGATCTTCTCCGACGAGCACCTGGAGATCCATCGGACCTCCCCGCTCGACATCGACCACTGGGCCTACCTCGACGCGGTCGTTCTCTTCGACCGCCGGGGCGACCTGGAGGCGTGGCGGCGGCGGATCGCGGCGTTTCCGGCGGAGGCGTGGAAGGAGCGGGCGCTCCAGAAGTACCTCCAGATCCTCGTCGCATTCTCCTACGCGACGAAAAGCGACGTCGCGGGCCGCGACGCCGAGCGCCAGATGAACCTGTTCCGCGGCGTCCTGGCCGGGATCCAGCTCTGGTTCACGCTTCGCCGCCGCTGGTCGCCGCCGCTGAAGTGGT
>DATIQI010000184.1:0-16610 GCA_035470985.1 Acidobacteriota bacterium | reverse complement strand
CGCTGGCGCTTCATCGTCGAGCGCGTGAAGGAGCGGAAGCTCCTCCTCGGAACCTGCCTCGAGGAGGGTTTCTTCCTCGGGATCGCCTCGGGGCTGGTCCAGATCGCGCTCACGCCCGAGCACTCGTTCCACAAGGCGATGCTCGAGATGAAGGAGAACCGGGACATGATCCACCAGGAGCTGGAGCGCGGCTTCGGGCGGAAGCTGGCGCTCCAGTGCAGCGTTCGCGAGGCCGGACCCGAGCTGGAGGCGCATCGCGCCCGCATGGATCGCGCGGCGCGCGATGCGCTGGCCGCCGACGCAGCGGCCGGAGCGGGCGCGGCCGCCGTCGGGGCCGAGGAATCGCTGGTGCGGAAGCTCGTGGATCTCTTCGACGGGGAAGTGGTGGAGCCGCGCCGCGCGCGGGAGGGGGAGCGGAGCGAATGAACATCCAGAAGATGATCCAGCAGGCCCAGGCGCTCCAGGCGAAGGTGGCGGCGCTCCAGGAAGAGATGAAGGGGCGCGAGCAAACCGGTTTCGCCGGGGGCGGGAAGGTGAAGGTCACCATGAACGGCGCGAACGAGATCACGGCCATCACGATCGACCCCTCCGTCGTCCGGCCCGACGAGGCCGATCTCCTGGAGGACCTCGTGCTCACGGCCTGCCGCGACGCGCGCGGAAAGGTGACCGCCATGGTCGAGGAAGAGATGAAGCGCGTGACCGGCGGCATGGGACTACCCCCGGGTCTCTTCTAGTCACCGCCGGCGCGCCGGTGGTACTCTTCGGAGGTTCTTGGGGGGCGTCTCGGCCGGCGCACGGCCGACGGGGAAGCGCTACGAAGAGTATCTCGTCCGACCCATGACGTACTCGAGACCCGCATGATCGCCGTACCGGCCGCGCTCATCGCCGGACTCACCGCCTACGGAATCCTCGAGAGCCGGCGGCACGCCTCCCGGGTTTCCTCCATTCCCATCCGCATCCACGTCAACGGGACCCGCGGGAAGTCCTCGGTCACGCGGCTCATCGCGGGCGGGCTCCGAGCCGGCGGGCGGCGGGTCTTCGCCAAGACCACCGGGACCATGGCCCGGATGATCTTCCCCGACGCGAGCGAGGTGGACGTCTACCGCGTCGGGAGCCCCAACATCATCGAGCAGATCCGAATCGTCCGCCGCGCGCTCGAGGAGCGAGCCGAAGTCCTCGTCGTGGAGTGCATGGCCGTGACGCCGGAGCTCCAACCGATCACGGAGGAGCGCCTCATCCGGTCCACCGTGGGCGTCATCACCAACGTGCGCGCCGACCATCTGGACGTCATGGGACCCACGGTCGACGACGCGGCCCGCGTGCTGGCGCGCACCCTGCCGCGGAACGCGGTCGCCTTCACCACCGAACGGGAGCGGGTGCCGATCCTCGCGGAGGAGGCGCGCCGACGGGGGAGCCGCCTCCTCGCGGTGGTCCCCGACGGAGTCACGCCCGTCGAGCTGGAACGGTTCTCCTACGTGGAGCACGCCGAGAACGTCTCGCTGGCGCTCGCCGTCTGCGCCCACCTAGGAGTCGAGCGGGACGCGGCCCTGCGGGGCATGGTGGCGGCCGCGCCCGATCCGGGAGTGCTGAGGCGGCACGTCGTTCGTGTCGGCGCCAAGGAAGTGACCTTCGTGAACGCGTTCGCCGCGAACGATCCCGACTCCACGAAGTTGATCTGGACGAGACTCGGGCTTGACCGCCGGATCCCGGATACCCGCCGCATCGTGCTCGCCAATTGTCGCGCCGACCGCCTGCAGCGCTCCGAGCAGATCGCGACGCTCGTCGCACGAGGTCTCGACGCCGACCATGTTGTCCTGTCGGGCGAAGGGACGGGGGTGGTCGCCTTCCAGGCCGCGCGCCAGGGGCTCGATCCTTCACGGCTGACCGATCTGGGCGGGCGCACCGCGGAGCAGGTCTACGAACGGATCCTGGCGCTGGTCGGGAAGAAGGGCGTGGTGGTCGGGATCGGCAACATCGTCGGTCTGGGCCAGGAAATCGTCCTCCACTTCCGGAATCGGGCGGAACGGCCGTGATCGAATCGGCCATCGGCCTCGGGCTCTTCATCAGCCTGATCTTCAGCGAGACGCTCGGCGTGGCGGCCGGCGGAATGGTCGTCCCCGGGTATCTCGCGCTCATGGTCCACGACCCGATGCGGATCGCCGGGACGACGCTCGTCAGTCTCGTGACGCTCGGGGCCTTGAAGTTGGTCTCGCGGTACGCGCTCGTCTACGGGAGGCGCCGGATCGTCGTCGCCGTTCTCTTCGGCTTCGTCTTCGGGGCGCTCTCGAGGGACCTCCTCGTGCTGAAGGTCCACGAGACCACGCTCGAGTTCCAGACCATCGGCTACATCATTCCGGGTCTGATCGCCAACTGGATGGAGCGGCAAGGCGTCGTCGCGACGCTGGCCGTGATGACGACGACGGCGATTCTGGTCCGGCTCTGCCTCATGCTCCTCGGCGGCGGCGAGATCATCCGGTGAGCGCGACCAAGGTCCCCACACCGACTCTGGTCGGCCTGGCGCTGATGGCCGTGGTGGCGTACGCCGTGGCGGAGCGCTCCGTGGAGCCGGTGCACGCGCGCGCGTACCGGATGAAGACGCACGCCGTCGCCCTCATGCAGCGGGCGGAGCGCGCCATCGGGGCCGCGAAGAAGGAGCGGGGCATCACGAGCGATCCCCGGAACGATCCCGACGGAACGGGGCTCCTCGGACCACAGTTCTCGCTCATCACCACCGACCGCGGCGTCCAGGCGGCGAAGGCCCTCGCCGCCCACCCGAATTTCGCGGCCGCGGTGACCCAGATGCTGCTGGAGGCCGGCGTCGGCTCCGGCGACCTCGTCGCCGTCGGGATGACGGGGTCGCTCCCCGGCCTGAATCTGGCGGTCTTCTCCGCCTGCCGCGCCATCGGGGCCGAACCGATCGTCCTCACGTCCGTCGGATCGTCCATGTTCGGGGCCAACGATCCGGAAATGACGTGGCTCGACATGGAGCAAATCAGCATCGCGGCGGGGCTCTGGCCCTACCGAACCCTCGGCGCGTCATTCGGAGGGGGCGGCGACGTCGGGCGGGGGCTCTCGCCTCAGGGGCGGCAGCTCCTGCTCGACGCGATCCGCCGCGCGGGGGCCATTCATCTCGACGCTCCGAACGTCTTCGAAGCGGTGAAGGCGCGGGTGGCGCTCTACGACTCCACCGCCGCGGCGCGCGGAAAGCCGATTCGAGCCTACGTGAACGTCGGAGGCGGCGTCGCCAGCCTGGGCGGCGCGCAGAACGCGCGGCTCGTCCCGGCGGGGCTCACGCGGCGGCTCGCCGCTCGGAATTATCCGAACCGAGGCGTGCTCAATGTGCTGGCGGAGCGCCGGATTCCAGTGATCCAACTTCTCGAAGTGGAGCGGCTGGCCGCCGCCTACTCCATCGTCGATCCCGAAACGGGAGCCACGCCGAAGCCGGGGAAGGGCCTCCTGTTCATCCGCCACCGCTACAATCTCTGGATCGTGGCCCTGGCGGCGTTGCTCGTGCTCCTGGCCAACGTCTTCGTCCTGCGCCTCGATCTCCGCCACCAGGTGCTGGGGCGGCCCCATCCCGAACGGAGGCGCATCCCATGATTCGCGACACCCGCTCGATCCGTGCCTCGACCCTCGTCGCGCTCGTTGCGTCGATCCCCTTGACGACGCTCGGCGTCACCGCGCGCGCGGGCGCGTGGGATCCGGTCGAGAAGATCGCCGGCACGCGCCCGGTGATCGTGCAGGTGAGCCGGAGATCGAGAATCTACTTCCCGCTCTCGGCGAAGGGCCCGCTTTCCATCGACGTGGAGGGGCCGGCGCGGCTTCGCGTGGTGAGCCGCGCGCAGGTGTCCGCGGGCGTCACGACCCCGGTCACCTACTCGATCCGCGCCTCGGCCGGCGGGAAGATGCTCGGCGAGACGCGCACCGAATCCTCGCCGGCGCCCGACGCGCGCAGGAAGGACGGGAAGGGAGTTCTCTGCAAGAGCCGCGCCCTCCTCGTGGAGGTCCCCCCCGGCCGCCACGCGATCACGATTTCCGCCGGGGGCGCCGCGCCGCTCCTCGTGCGAATTCTGGTCGCGTCGCCCCGGCGCGCGCCGCAGGCTCGCATGGTCTCCCTGACGCCCGTGGAGGCGCGGAGGAGCCTCACCGTGGTCGAGGCCGAGCGCATGATCCCCTACTACGCGACGCGCCGGGGCGCACCCGTACGGTTCCGGGTCGTCGGTCCGACGACGCTCGAGATCACCTCCCGACTCGACTTCGACGCCACCATGCGCGGAGCCCAACGCTACCGTCTGGCCTTTCGCATCGACACCGCGATCGTCCGTGAGGAGTCGTTCACCACGACGAAGGCCGCGGCCGCGACCTACTCCGAAGCCAAAGATCGCGTCCCCTCCAAGCTGGACCGCGTCGTGCTCGCGATCGGGGAAGGGGTTCACGATCTTTCCGTCGAGCTGGTGGCTCCGAAATCAGGGACGGCGCAGATCCACGCCCGAATTCCGCAACCCTCCGTTGGAAACGAGGAATGACCCCATGATCTCCACCCGGTTCGTTCGCTCGGCCGCCGGCTCCGCCGGCCTGGCGGCTGCCTTGCTGCTCGCCACTCCCGCCGCTCGAGCCGCCGCCCAGGAGGGGCCGGCGCAGCGGCTGCGTCTCGGTCTCGGTCTCGAAACGATCTACCATGACAATTTGCTCGAGTACTCCGACGGGCAGTTGGCCACGTTCGAAGCGGGGACGAGCCCGGATCGCTACTCGATCGAGAGCGAAGACGACGTGGTCCTGGAGCCAGCCGTGAGTTTGACCTACGAGCGGGACCGCGGGCGGGGCGTCGGACGGACGATCCGGCTCCGGTGGAGCGGCGCGTTTCACGGCTCGAACGCCACGGCGGACCGGAACGCGGCCGGCGTTCTCTGGAGGGAGGAGTTCGGCCGGGGCCGCGCCTTGACCGCCAGCGCCTATCGCCTCCCCCATTACTACCTGCGACAGCTTCTCGATGAGGACGTTCCGCTCGCGGAGCCGAACCGCTACCGCCGCGCCTCGTTCGGACTCACCATCGCGACGCTCGGCTGGCGGCAGCGGATCGCGCGGCGGACGACGGGATCGGTCGGCTACCGCTACGAGCGAAGGGACTACAACGACGATTTTCGAGAGCGCGACTCGAACACCCACGAAGCCGGCGTCGGCGTGGCGTGGGCCGCGCGAGGTGGGAAGTTCGAGCTGGGCGGGGAGGGCGCCTACCGGGCGAGCGACGCGAAGGCGGAGGACGGGGACGATCCGGCCGGAGCCGTTCCGGACGATCCGGACGTGAGTTATCATGGCCTCGTGCTCGGGGCCGAAGCCCGAATCGAGCTCGCGCGCGGCGGGTCCGGGCGGCTGGCCGCGGACGCGGCCTACGAGTACCGCAGCCGCGACTACACGTCCGAGCGCCTGGCGGACGCTTCCCACTTCGGCCGCGAGGACCGGACGCACCTCGTCACGGCGGGGATCCGCTGGAATCCGCGCGGTCCCTTCGCGCTCAAAGCGTACTACCAGCGCGAGAACAACCACGCTTCCTTCGCCTCTCCGAACCCGCCGGCCACCGATCCCGCGAGTTACGGAGCCAACCGGTTCGGCGCCTCGATCGAGTGGGGGACCACGCTCTGGAAGCAGTGACCGGCGCTCCGGTACTATGGGGCACGAACCGTCCCGAAGACCCCTAGCGGAGCCCGGCACGTGCAATATTCCTCCACCCTCCTCGAAGCCCTCATCGCCGAGATCACGCGCCTTCCCGGTCTCGGCCGGAAGTCGGCGCAGCGGATCGCCTTCTATCTCCTCCGCGCTCCGGAGGAGGAGGCGAAGCGCCTCGCGCAGGCGATCCTCGAGCTGAAGGCGCGCGTCCAGGACTGCTCCATCTGCGGCAACGTCACCGAGACCCAGCCCTGCGCGCTCTGCGCCGACCCCCGGCGCGACCGGAGCGTGCTCTGCGTCGTGGAACAGGCGATGGACGTCCTCGCCATCGAGCGAACGGCCGAATTCCGCGGCGCCTACCACGTCCTGAAGGGGGCGCTCTCGCCCGTGGACGGGATCGGGCCCGAGCAGATCCGCATCGGGGAGCTGATGGACCGGATCGGGAAGGGGGAGGTCCAGGAAGTGATCGTCGCCACCAATCCCACGGCGCAGGGCGAGGCGACGGCCCTCTACATCGCCCGCCTCCTCCAGTCGAAGCCCGAAGTGAAGGTGACGCGGATCGCGCGGGGCGTTCCGATGGGCTCGGACCTCGAATTCTCCGACCAGATCACCCTGGCCCGCGCCATCACGGGCCGCAAGGAAATCTAGCCCCAACCTAAGCCCCTGAAATTAGGCGCTTTCCCCTTGACCCCCGGGGGGCCCGTGCGTAGGGTTCGCCCAACTCCCCGGGGGCTTCGGGCGACACGGGTCGCCGAGGGGAGCGGGATGGAGCCAACGGACGCTTCGCGTCAGGGAGACGTGGGTCCGGGAAGGACACCCCGGCCTCGTCCGCGTGGAGTCCGGCGTGTTGGGATCCGGCGACGTGGCGCCGGCATGCTCGCGTGTCCAAGGAGCCGAGGGAGATGGTCAAGGGGAACTGGGCGCTCTTCGAAGAAGACTTCTGGGCGATCAACCAAATCCTCCAGTCCCTCATGCGGAGCGCTTCGGCGCGAAGCGTGATGCTGATCGACAAGACCGGTCAGCTCATCAATTCGATCGGAGAGCCGCCCGGCTTCGACGTCACGTCCTTCTCGTCGCTCGCGGCCGCCGACTTCGCGGCGAACGAGCAGCTCGCCGAGATGGTGGGCGAAACCGACTTCGCCACCCTGGTCCACCAGGGAACGAAGGACAGCCTCTTCCTCCAGCTCATCTCGAACCGCGTCATCCTCGTGGTTCTCTTCGACCGGAAGACGTCGCTGGGCCTCGTGCGGCTGAAGGCGCGCCGGGCGAGCGACGACCTGATGAACGTGTTGCAGCGGCTCTTCGACAAGCTGCAGTACCGCAACGAGGAAGTCGCCCCTCCGTCGCTCGGGGCCGATTTCGCGGCGGAAGCGGAGAACGAGATCGACAGCCTCTTCCGCGACTAGGAGTCACGTCCGGCGTGTCGCTGATCAACTATTCGTCGCGCGAGATCAACTGCAAGATCGTCTATTACGGCCCCGGACTCTGCGGCAAGACGACGAACTTGCAGCACATCTATTCCCGCGTCCCCCAGGAGACGCGCGGCAAGATGATCTCCCTCGCCACCGAGATGGACCGCACCCTCTTCTTCGACTTCCTTCCGATCGAGCTGGGCCAGATCCGCGGCTTCCGCACCCGCTTCCACCTCTACACGGTCCCCGGCCAGGTCTACTACAACGCGAGCCGGAAGCTGATCTTGAAGGGGGTGGACGGCGTCGTCTTCGTCGCCGACTCGCAGATCGACCGCTACGAGGCGAACATCGAGAGCCTCATGAACATGCACGACAACCTGGCCGAGCACGGCCTCTCGCTCGAGAAGATCCCGCTCGTGCTCCAGTACAACAAGCGCGACCTGCCGCGCGTGGTCTCGGTGGCGGATCTCGAGAAGGAGCTGAATCCGCACGGCCACCCCTATTTCGAGGCCGTGGCGTTTCGGGGAGCGGGCGTGTTCGACACGCTGAAGGTCGCCTGCAAGCAGGTCCTGAAGCAGTTGGGTTGAGCGGCCCGTGCGCCGATTCGCCGTCCTCCTCGCCACCGGGTTCGGAATCGGCCGCCTCCCCGTGGCGCCCGCCACGTGGGCTTCGGCCGCCACCGCGCTCCTCCTCGTTCCCGAAGCCGCGCGCGCCCCGTTCACGCTCGGCGTCGCCATCCTCGCGCTCCTCCCGATCGCCGTCTGGGCGTGCCACCAGGCGGAGCACGAGCTCGGAACCGACGCCCACCCGATCGTCGCGGACGAGGTGGTCGGCATGATGATCTCGGTCTGGGGCGTGCCGCACGCCGCCGGGACCTCGCCGCTCCTCCTTCTCGCCGCCGGGTTCTTCCTCTTCCGCGCCTACGACATCCTGAAGCCGCCTCCGATACGCGGCTCCCAGTCGCTCCCCGGCGGATGGGGCGTCGTCGTGGACGACGTCCTGGCGGGCATCGCGACCAACCTCACGCTCCGGCTCGCGGCCGCCGTGGGCGTGGCGTTCTAGGACGGACGGAGAAGCGCGTGGGCGCCGAGATCGTCTCGATCGGAACCGAGCTCCTGACCGGGCTCGGCCGGAACACGAACGCCGAGAGGATCGTGGAGGCGCTCGCGGCGATCGGGGTGGCCGTGGACTACATCACGACCGTCGGCGACGACTCGGGGCGGCTCTCCGAGGCGCTCCGCGCGGCGGTCCACCGAACGCCCGTCGTCATCACGACCGGCGGCCTCGGCGCGACCCCCGACGACATCACCCGGAAGACGATCGCGACCGTCTTCCGCCGTCGCCTCGTTCTGGACGAAACGGTCCTGGCCGCCATCCGCGCGCGCTTCCGCGAGCGCGGCGTGGAGATGCCGGCGATCAACGAGGCGCAGGCGCTCGTGCCCCGCGGCGCGCAGGTGATCGAGAATCCCCGCGGGACGGCCCCCGGGCTCCACTTCAAGCACCTGCAGGCCGAGGTCTTCGTCCTGCCCGGCGTCGCCTCGGAGTGCGAGGGGATGCTGGCGCACTACGTCGTCCCGCGCCTGCGGGCCCTCGGGTGGGGCGTCGTGACGGGCCGCCGCGTGGTGCGGACCATCGGGCTCTCCGAGACCCTGATCGCCGAACGGCTGTCGGGCCTCGAAACGGGTGGCGTCCCGCTCGCGGTCGGATACCTGCCCCACACGCAGGGCGTGGACATCACGCTCTCGACGAGCGGCTCCGACGCCGGATGGGTCGGCGAGGTGCTCGACCTGGCCGAGCGGCGCGTGGAGGAGGCGGTCGGCCTGGCGGTCTACGGACACGGCCGCGAGACGCTCGCCGAGGTCGTCGGCGGCGCGCTCGTCGGCCGCGGTCTCACCCTCTCGGTCGCCGAGTCGTTCACGGCGGGCGGCCTGGGCGCGGCGCTCACGACGGTCCCGGGGAGCAGCCGCTACTTCCTGGGAGGCGTCGTCGCCTACTCGAACCGCGCGAAGCAGGATTTCCTCGGCGTCTCGCCGTCGACCCTGGAGCGGGTCGGCGCGGTGAGCGCGGAGGCGGCGGAGGAGATGGCGGCGGGAGCCCGGGCCCGCTTCGGGTCCGACCTCGCCCTCTCGAGCACCGGCATCGCGGGTCCCGACGGGGGCTCGGCGGAGAAGCCCGTCGGGCTCTGCCATCTCGGCATCGCCGCCGCGGAGGGGACGCGGAGCGTCCGCTTCGTCTTCGGCGGATCGCGCGCGGAGGTGACCGCCCGGGCCGTTTCCTACGCGCTCGATCTCCTCCGCCGCCACCTGCAGGGCGGGCCGCGCGCCTAGGCGCCGGGGCCGCGAGGTGGGGCCGGACGCATGATCCGTACGTTCGTGGCGGTCCCGCTCCCCGAATCGTGGATCGCCTACGCGACCGGCGTCACGGCCGAACTCTCGAAGGCGGTCCGGGGCGTCTCCTGGGTGCGGCCGGAGAACCTCCACTTCACGATCCGCTTTCTCGGGGACCTCGGCGAGTCCGGGGTGTCGCGCGTGGGCGACGCCGTCGCGCGCGGGGCCGAGGGAGCGCGCGCGCCGTCCGCCACGCTCGGAGCGCTCGGCGTCTTCCCGTCGTGGGCCCGGCCGCGCGTCGTCTGGCTCGGTCTCGCGGCCGGGGACGAAGCGCTCCGCGAGGTGGGCCGGGCGGTGAACGAGGCGATCGACCGGGCGGGGTTCGACCGGGCCGACAAGCCGTTCCGTCCGCACCTCACGCTGGGCCGTGTCCGGGAGGGCGCGGCGGGGCTGGAAGCGCTTCGCGCGGCGCCGCTCCCGCCGGCTCCGCCGCCCGCGTCGCTCGACCGGATCGTGGTGATGAAAAGTGACCTCCACCCGTCCGGCGCCCGCTATACTGCGCTCCGGGAGGTGCGTCTCCCACCGCCGTAAGGCGACGACGATCCGGGCCCGGCGCCCCGTCCTGCAAGCCGCCGGCCGCCCGCGACTTCGATCCACATTCACCCCGACCCGAACCGGCGTCCCGGCACGGACCGCCAGCAAGAGACCAGGGGGAACCGACATGGCAGCGAATCCGTCCCATCGGGAGACGACGCGCGAGACGAACACGAAGGAGCGCTCCAAGGCGCTCGACCTCGCCGTGCAGCAGATCGAGCGCCAGTTCGGCAAGGGCGCGATCATGAAGCTGGGCGAGGAGCACGCGCGGGTGCAGATCGAGGCGATTCCGACCGGTTCGATCGGACTCGACGCGGCGCTCGGAATCGGCGGCGTGCCGCGCGGCCGCGTCATCGAGATCTACGGGCCCGAGTCGTCGGGCAAGACGACCCTCACGCTCAGCATCATCGCGCAGGCGCAGAAGCAGGGCGGGAACGCGGTCTTCATCGACGCGGAGCACGCGCTCGACGCGTCGTACGCGAAGAAGCTCGGCGTGGACATCGACGCGCTCCACGTGGCCCAGCCCGACACGGGCGAGGAGGCCCTGGAGATCGCGGAGCACCTCGTCCGAAGCGGCGCCGTGGACGTCATCGTCATCGACTCGGTGGCGGCGCTCGTGCCGAAGGCCGAGATCGAGGGCGAGATGGGCGACTCCCACATGGGGCTCCAGGCGCGGCTCATGTCGCAGGCGCTGCGGAAGCTCACGGGGACCATCTCCAAGTCGAAGACGACCGTCATCTTCATCAACCAGATCCGCATGCAGATCGGCGTCATGTTCGGCAACCCCGAGACCACGACCGGCGGGCGCGCGCTGAAGTTCTACGCGTCGGTTCGCATGGACATCCGCCGGATCGGCTCCATCAAGGACGGCGACGTCGTGATCGGGAGCCGCGTGAAGGTGAAGGTCGTGAAGAACAAGGTCGCGGCGCCGTTCAAGGAGGCCGAGTTCGACATCCTCTACAACGAGGGGATCTCGCACGAGGGCGAGCTGCTCGACATGGCGACCGACAAGAACCTGGTGCAGAAGAGCGGCACCTGGTTCTCGTACGGCGAGGAGCGGATCGGGCAGGGGCGCGAGAACGCGCGCACCTGGCTGAAGGAGCACGCCGACGCCACCGCCGAGCTGGAAGGGAAGCTCCGCACGGCGCTCGGCATCGGGACCGGCGGAGCGGCGGCGGAGGAGTCGGAGCCGGCCGCGGCCGCGGCCGAAGCGGGCCGGGGGGAGCGCCGGGTCCGAATTTAGACGATGCCGCTACGACCCGATCGGGCGGCGTCGGAGGACGCGGCGAAGGAGGCCGCCCTTAGATTGCTCGAACGTGGACCGCGCACCGAGCGGGAGATCGTCGATCGCCTGCTCGGGCGCGGATTCGTCCCCGATGCGGTGGAGCGCGCCGTGGAGCGCCTCCGCCGCGTCTCGTTATTGGACGACCGCGCGTTCGTGAAGGCGTTCGTTCGGACCGAGTTGGCGCGGCGGCCCCAGAGCCGTCGCCTCCTCGAGACGAAGCTCCGTCGCCGCGGCGTCCCCGCGGCGCTGATCCAGGAGGTGGAGCGCCTGCTGGCGGAAGACGCGGACCTCGCGGAGCGGAGGCTCGGCACGGAGCGGGAGCGCGCCATGAAGGCCGTCGAGGCGCTGCGCCGCCGCTACGCCGGCCGTCCCGACGAGGAGCGGCGCCGCAAGACGGCCCATGCGCTCTTGCGCCGCGGCTTCTCCTGGGACACCATCCGGGACCTCATGGGCGACGAATCGACCGGGGACACCACGTGAGCCATCCGACCAGCAACGCGCTCAGAAGCCGGTTCCTCGAGTTCTTCAAGGACCGCGGGCATCCCCATCTGCCGATGGCGCCGCTCGTCCCCCTGGACGATCCGACGCTCCTCTTCACCTCGGCGGGGATGGTCCCGTTCAAGCCCTATTACGCCTCGCCGCTCCCGCCGCCGACCCGGCGCGCCGTCACCGTGCAGCGCTGCCTCCGTCTCACCGACATCGAGAACGTCGGCGTCACCGTGCGGCACGCCACCTTTTTCGAGATGCTCGGCAACTTCTCCTTCGGCGATTACTTCAAGAAGGAGGCGATCGAGTGGGCGTGGGAGTTCACCACGCAGGTGCTGGAGATGCCGCCCGACCGGCTCTTCCCGTCGGTCTACGAGGACGACGACGAGGCGTTCGACCTCTGGGCGAAGCACATCGGACTCGGCGCCGCGCGCGTCACGCGCCTCGGCGACAAGGACAACTTCTGGGGTCCCGCCGGAGGGCAGGGCGCGTGCGGCCCCTGCTCCGAGATCTACTGGGACCAGGGCCCCGGCACCGGCTGCGGCCGCCCCGAGTGCGCGCCCGGCTGCGACTGCGAGCGCTACCTCGAGTTCTGGAACCTCGTCTTCCCCCAGTTCGACCAAGCGCCGACCGGAGAGCGGAAGCCGCTCCCGAACCGCGGCATCGACACGGGGATGGGCCTCGAGCGGCTCGCGATGATCCTCCAGGGCGCTTCGAGCGTCTACGACAACGACCTCCTCCGCCCGATCGGCGACGCCGTGCGGCGGATGGGCTCGCCGAAGGAGGCCGAGTCGGAGCGCGGGCGCTACGCGGCCCGCGTCGTCACCGATCACCTTCGCGCGCTCGTCTTCACGTTCGCCGAGGGCGTGCGCCCGTCGAACGAGGGTCGCGGCTACGTGGTGCGCCGGCTCCTGCGCCGCGCGGCGCGGCTGGGGCGCTACGCCGGCATCGAAGGGACCTTCCTCGCGCGCCTCGTGCCGACGGTCGTCGCCCAGATGGGCGCGTACGAGGAGTACGCCTACCTCGCGAAGGAGCAGGCGGCGATCGCGACCGCGGTGGAAGAGGAGGAGTCGCGCTTCGCCGAGACGCTGGAGCAGGGCGTGGCGCGCTTCGAGGAGACCGCGGCCGATCTCGAGAAGCGAACGCAGACGGTCTTCCCGGGCGCGGTCGCCTTCACGCTCTACGACACGTACGGGTTCCCGATCGACATCACCGCCGAGATGGCGCGCGAGCGCGGCATGACCGTCGATCTCCCCGCCTACGAGGCGGCCATGGAGGAGCAGCGGGAGCGGGCGCGCCGCGCCGGGAAGTTCGAGACGCGCCGCGCCGCCGCGGGCCCGTGGACGACCGTCACGGCCGGCGCCCACTCCGAGTTCGTCGGATACGACCGCTGGACGCTCGACGGCGCCACGCTGCGCGACGCGCGCGCGCTCCACGAGGAGGGCGCGGGGGACGGCGGCGCGCGCCTCGTCGAATTCACGCTCGACCGGACGCCCTTCTACGCCGAGGGAGGCGGCCAGGTGGGGGACACCGGCTGGGTGGAGCGCGCGGACGCCCCGCGCGTCCGGCTCCGCGTCCTCGACACGGTGAAGGAAGGCGAACGGATCGTCCATCGCGCCGAGATCGTGGAGGGCCCCGCGGCGGCGTCGCTGCCGGCGGGTCCCTATCGCGCCGCCGTGGACGAGACCGCGCGCGCCGCGACGCAGCGGAACCACACGGCCACGCACCTCCTCCACGCCGCGCTCCGCGCGCGCCTCGGGACGCACCTGAAGCAGGCGGGCTCGCTGGTCGCGCCCGACCGGCTCCGCTTCGACTTCACGCACGGCAAGGCGCTCGCGCCGGAGGATCTCCACGCCATCGAGAGCGCGGTGAACGACCGGATCCTCGCCGACCTCGCGGTCGCGACCGAGATCACGTCGCTGAAGGAAGCCCAGGAGCGCGGCGCGATGGCGCTCTTCGGCGAGAAGTACGGCGAGCGCGTCCGCCAGGTGATCGTGGACGGCTACAGCCGCGAGCTCTGCGGCGGCTGCCACGTGAAGCGGACGGGCGAGATCGGCTATTTCCGGATCGAAGCGGAGCAGGCGGTCGCGTCGGGGACGCGGCGCCTTGAGGCCGTCACCGGCGCCGTCGCCTACCGGCGGGCCGAGGAGGATCGCGCGCTCCTCCGCGACATCGCGCACCGGCTCGGCGCCGCGCGCGACGCGGTGGGCGAACGGATCGCGGCGCTCCAGGACGAAGCGAAGGCGCTCCGCGAGGCCCAGTCGAAGCAGAACAAGGCGGCGCTCCGCGATCGCGTGCGCTCGCTCGCCGAGGAGGCGAAGCGGGGCGCGACGAGGCTGATCGTCGCGGAAGTGGAGGCGGCGAGCGTGGAGGAGCTGCGCGAGGCGGGCGACGTGATCCGCAAGGAACTTCCCGACGGCGGGGGGCTCCTGGCCGCCGTGATCGACGGGAAGCTCTCCGTCGCGGCGGCGGTCGGTCCCGGAGCGGTGGACCGCCTGCAGGCGGACGCTTGGGTGCGCGACGCGGTTTCCATCGCGGGCGGGAAGGGCGGCGGCAAGAAGGACGCGGCCGTCGCGGGCGCCAAGGAGGCGACGCTCCTCGCGCCGGTCCTCGAGCGGGGACGCGGCTACGCGGCGGAGCGGCTGGCCGGAGGGAACGGCGCGGCGTGAGCGCGGACTGGGCATCGCTTCTCGAAGCGGCGCGGCGATCGGGCGCGGCTCACCTCGTGCTCGTCGATCCCGACCGGACGACCCCCGCGCGCGCCGCGGCGCTCGCGCGGGAGGCGCGCGACGCGGGCGTGGCCGGGCTCCTCTTCGGGAGCAGCACGCCGCTGGAGCGCGACGCGACGCCGGTCGTGGCGGCGCTTCGCCGCGGATTCGGCGGACCCTTGGTCCTCTTTCCGGGAGGGGCCGACCAGGTGCGCGGCGATCTCGACGCGGTCCTCTTCCTCTCGCTCCTCTCCGGTCGCGACGCCCGGTTCCTGATCGAGGCGCAGGTGGCGGCCGCGCCGCGCGTCCTGGCCGCGGGACTCGAGCCGATTCCCACCGGGTATCTCCTGGTCGGCGACGGCGCTTCGGGCACCGTGGCGCGCGTCACGGGAACGGCGCCGCTCCGCGCCGACGCGCCGGACCAGGTCGCCGCGCACGCGCAGGCGGCCGAGTGCCTCGGCTTCGCGCTCCTCTATCTCGAGGCGGGAAGCGGGGCGCGCGCGCCGGTACCGTCGTCCTTGGTGCGATCGGTCTCCGGGGCGACGCGGCTTCCCGTCGCGGTCGGCGGCGGCATCCGCGAGCCGGGCCAGGCGGCTGCGCTCGCGGCGGCCGGCGCGCGCTTCGTCGTCACCGGCACCGTTCACGAAGAGGGGATGGCGGTCGCCCCCTTCACCGAAGCGATCCAGATGCCGGCGCCGGCGCTCCCGTGATCGGGACGCGCTCGGGGCGCCGGAGCGGAGGAGGCGCATGAAGGGCCTGATCCTGAGCGGGGGAAAGGGCACGCGGCTCCGTCCCATCACCCACACCGGCGCGAAGCAGCTCATCCCCGTCGCGAACAAGCCGATCCTCTTCTACGTGATCGAGGCGGTGCGCGACGCGGGGATCCGCGACATCGGCATCGTCGTCGGCGACACCGAGCCGGAGATCCGCGAGGCGGTCGGCGACGGCGCGCGCTTCGGCGTGAGCATCACGTACATCCGCCAGGACCAGCCGCTCGGCCTGGCCCACGCGGTGAAGGTCGCGCGCGGCTTCCTGGGCGACGATCCGTTCGTCATGTTCCTCGGCGACAATCTGATCCTCGACGGGATCCGCGCGCTGGTGGAGGAGTTCCAGCGCGAGCGCCCGAACAGCGAGATCCTCCTGGCGCGCGTGCCGCGGCCTCAGGAGTTCGGCGTGGCCGAGCTGAAGGGGGATCACGTCGTCCGCCTGGAGGAGAAGCCGAAGGAGCCGCGATCCGACCTGGCGCTCGTCGGCGTCTACATGTTCGACGCCACGGTTCACGAGGCGATCGACGCCATCCGTCCTTCCGCGCGCGGCGAGCTGGAGATCACCGACGCCATCCAGCAGCTCATCGACCGGGGCCGCGTGGTGAAGCACCACCTCGTCACCGGCTGGTGGAAGGACACGGGCAAGCTGGAGGATCTCCTCGAGGCGAACCGGATGGTCCTCTCCCGCGCGAAGCGCTCCGTGGCGGGCGACGTGGACGCCGCGTCCCGCGTGGAGGGGGAGGTCGTGGTCGGCGAGGGGACGACGGTGCGCGACTCGATTCTCCGCGGACCTCTCATCCTCGGCGCGGGCTGCGTCATCGAGCACTCCTACATCGGGCCCTTCACGGCCATTCACGACGGGGTGGAGATCCGGAACAGCGAGATCGAGCACTCGATCGTGATGGCGCGCTGCGTCATTCGGGACATACCCGTTCGGATCGAGGCGAGCCTGATCGGCAAGGAGGTTCGGATCCAGCGCTCGCAGCGGAAGCCGACCGCCTACCGGTTCATGGTGGGCGATTCGAGCCTGGTGGACGTGCTGTAGTGGGCGCGCGCGGGCGAGGCGATCGGTGCGGATCCTGATCACGGGCGCGAACGGGATGCTCGGCCGCGCGCTCGCCGCCCGGCTCGCGTCCGGGCACACGCTCCTGCTCTGGGGAAGGGAGGAGGCCGACGTGACCGACGAGTCCTCGGTGCGGCGGGCGTCGAACGGCATCGAGTTCGACGCCGTGGTCGCACCTGGAGCTGCGACCCATGGCGATCACGAAGCACGAGTTCTTCGCCGAGGTTGACGACGCGCTCCGGGCCCACCTCGGGATGGCGGACCTGGCTGTGCCGTCATCGGCCGACGAGGACCGGCGGCGAAT
>DATIQI010000183.1:0-12988 GCA_035470985.1 Acidobacteriota bacterium | reverse complement strand
AACTGTACCGGGATATGCAGGTCGCAAGCAGGTAAGGAACGAGCATGGAGGGTCGAAGCTGGAGGCGAAACGTTGAGAATCTGTCGGAATACTCCCGGACGTTTGCGCGCATTCCTGGGCGCCGGTTGTGGCGTCATTGTGGTGTCCGGCGTATTGCTGTCGCAGGCGGGCGGCGAGGGCTTCACCTATCATCGGGCGAACACGTGGCAGGAGACGATGTTCCGCACCCGGGAGACAATGCTCGACCCGAAGGATCCGCTCACGGGCGTCCACCTCGGACCCTGGGAAACCACGCAGCGGTATGTCTTCGAGGAGGGACAGCGCGTTGAGCCAGGTCGCCCTGCACCTCGCGGCGCGCGCCGGCTTCGATTCTCGCGTCGACGCGCGCGCCCCACGGCACGAACTCGAGCGTCTGGCGCCCGCTCCAGTTCCCCCGAAGCGTGGAAGCCGGATCCAGGTAGTCGCCGAAGCGGAGCGCGCGATCGAGCCGCCCGAGCGGGAGCCTCGAGTCGCTCTCCACGCGAAGGAGGGTGCTCCCGCCGAACGCGCGCCAGAGCGCGCGCTTTCGGCCGGCCGCGGAGGCGCGGCCCGGGAACGCGTCGAGCCGCCACTGCCACGCGGCCCGCGATCGGGTCGCCTCGGGACCGAGCGTGGTGACGAACTCGTAGCCGCCGCCCGGCGCCAGGGTTCCCGACGCGTCGTAGGAGCCGAGTCCCGCGCCGACCGCGGTCAGGGTCCGAACGCGCTCCGGCTCGCGGAACTGGGAGACGTCCCAGCGAAGCTCCGACGTGACCGGGCCGCCCGCCCTTCCACCCGTCAGCGTCATCTGGGCGAGATCGGTGCCGGTCGGAACTCCGTCGCCGCTCGCGCGCCGGTGCGCGAGGGAAGCGTCGAGCGTGACCGCGTCCGCCCGAAGCGTCGCGCCCCCTTCGATGGACGTCGAGCGAATCGACCGCTCCGCCGCGGGATTCACGCCCCCGCCGCCCGAGCCGCTCCCGTCGCCCGGCGCCGGGGAATCGCGATCGTGGCGCCAGGTGACGCCGCCTCGCAGCCGGACTCGGGCGCCCGGCGCCACGACGAGGGCCGTCGAGGCGAAGCGGCTGGTGCGGCGCGCCAGCGAATCTCCCTCCGCTCCCGAGATCCGCTCCACCCCGGTGCGGATCTTCGGCTGGAAGAAGCCGGCGTCCCGCCCGAGGTCCACGTTCCAGCGGCTTCGAAGACCCCGCCCGCCGGGACCGTCGTTCCGGGCCTCCTCCCAGCGCGCGAGCCCCGCGACGAGCCCGCGCCATTCGGCTTCGGCGGCGCGGCGACTCGAGCGCGCGCCGTCCGAGAGGCGCCGCGCGCCCCACTCGCCCCGAAGGCTCATCGCGCGAGCCGGGTCGTACTGGAAGGACCCCTCCACGCGGCGCTCGCCCCCCGCCTCGCGCCGCTGGTTCCACCGCTCGCCCTCGAAGACGCCGTCCAGCCGCTCGAGCGGCGTGAAGCGATCGTCGCGCGACCGAACCGAGAGCCCGGTCCGGAACGAGCCGAGTCTCCGCCCGAAGAGCGACACGGGACGCGAGTCGAGCCGGAGCCCTCCGCGAAGCGCGACGCCTCCATTGTCCCCGTCGTCGCGCTCGCTCAGGAGGTTTCGGTCGAGGGAGGAGCGCGCGACCTCGGCGTCGAACGAAAGCGCCGATCCGAGTCGGACGGTCCCGCCGGCGTCGACGACGACGGAGGCCGTCGGAACCGCCAGCGTCCGCCCCGGCGTGAAGTCGCCGAGCGCGGGTCCGACGTAGCGGTAGAAGCGTGTCCCGTCCATGGCGAGCGTGTCGGCGTAGGCCCCTTCCCCCGCGCCGACGTCGGAGAACTCGACTTCGTAGTCGCCGTGCCCCGCTCCGACGTAGAGCCAGCGCGGCGCGGCCGGATCGGATTCGTCCCAGACGTAGGAGCCCAATCCCGGGCCCACCGCCCTCACGCCGCTCGGGAGCGGCGCGCCGGCCGAGTCGCCGGCCGACGCGAGCGCTTGCCGGTCCTCGCCGGAGAGCTCGGCGCCATAGGGGCTCCTCCAGTCGTCCCCCTCGCGGATGAAGGAGGCGAACCAGGAACCGCGCGGGCCCCCTCCCCGCGTCGCCGCGGAGTAGAGCTGCCGCTTGTAGTCGGCCGCGGCGGCTTCGAAGTCGACGGCGATGCGGCTCGACGACGCGATCGGCCGCCGGACGGTGAACGTGATCGTTCCCGCCGTGTAGTCCATGACGTAGTCGGCGTCCGACCCGCGCTTCAGGCGACCGCCGTCCAGCCAGACCACCTCGCTCCCCGCGACGATCCCTCCTTCGCCGCCGCTCGCCGCGTCGCGGGCCCGGAGCGCGTAGGGGCCCTGCTTCCCCTCCTCGCCGCGGAACTCGGCCGCGCGCCGCTCCCCCTTCGCGCCCGCGGCGGTGACGTCCCAGCGCGCGCCTCCGATCGTGGCCGCGCCGCGCACGCCCTGGAGCTCGCGGCTCGCGCGGGCGAACTCGCCCGCCTGGGGCTGCAGCCGGAAATCGCCCAGCATCGCTTCCCCGCCCGGAGCGCGGAGCGAGAGGGTGAGCTGCTCGAGATCGTCCAGCTCGCGCGTGGTGCCGTCGGGCTCGAACGGAAGCGCGCGATCGCTCAGCGTGGCGCTCAGGTCCACGTCGCCCGCGACGCGCCCGCGAAGCGTGAGGTCGAGCGCCTGGGAGAAGTCGGCGTCCCGCCGCCGTCCCACTTCGAGCGAGAACGACTTGGATCCGCTCACGACCAGCCGGTCGCCCGGGCGCTCGCCCGGACCGGCCGCGGGCGCGCCGACGCCGAGCGGGTCGCGGCGCAGGAGCGACGGACCCGCCGCCGCGGACGCGGGCGACGCGAGGGCGGTCTCCACCTCGCGCGACGCGATGGCGCCGGGCGGGAGCGACGCGGAGACCGAGAGGGGCGCCGAGGCGCGGAGCGTGAGGAGGAGGGGCGAGCGCCGGACCGGCAAGACGAGGACGATCGAATCGGGCGCGCCGGATTCCCCGGCCACCCCGGGCGCGCCGCGCACGGCGGCGCCGGAAGCCGCGGCGGAATCGGCTGGCGCGGCCGCGGGGGCCCGATCGCCCGGTCGCGCCCACGCGTCCGCGGCGAGCGACGCGGCAATCCCGAACCCGATCGCGACGGCGAGGACGCGCGCGGCGTGCGCCGCGCCGGCTCGACCGCGCCGTGGCGCGCTCACGGCGTTCCCTCGCGCTCGACGGAGAGGATCCAGATCTCTCCCCGCGAGGGATCGGCCACCGCCACCCGATCGTCGCGGCTCCACGCGATCGCCGCGGGGCGCCAGGGGCGCCCGCCTCCGCCGGAAAGCCAGTGCGTCGTCAGGAGCGCGCCGTCGCCGGCGAAGACGGAGACGCGCCCGCCGGCCGCGTCGGCGACGAAGAGCGCGCCCGATCCGTCCGTCGCCAGATCGGAGGGGGCGAACGGCACCGAGTCGTTCGGCGCCGCCGTGATCGTCATGGCGCCCGTCGCCGCGAAGCGCCGGAGGACCGCGAGCGATCCGTCGGCGATCCATCCGCCGCCGCGCGGCAGGAACGCCGCCGCGACGGGGGCCTCCAGCTCCCCTTCGGGCATCAGGAAGCGGCTCGACCGGCGCCGCTCGAGGCGACCGCCGAGCGGGACGAGATCGCGCTCGCGGGGCGCGAGGAGCCAGAGGTCGCCGAACGAGTCGCGGATGAGCCGCGCGTCGGCCGCGCGCGACTCCTCCGCGAGCGCGGGATCCACCTCGCGGCTTCCGAGAGGCTCGGCGCGGCGCCCGTACGCGGTCACCGCCGCGGCGGCGCGATCGAGAACGAGGAGCGACCCCCTCAGGTCGAGCGCGAAGTCGGTCGGGAGCCAGGAAGGGGCCACGTCCTCGCCGAACGGGAGCGGCGCGCCCGTCTCGGGCGGCTCCGCGGAAGAGCCCCCGGCGCGCGGGCCGAGCGGGAGACGGATCACGCGGCGCGCGGCGGCGTCGAGGACGTAGAGCGCGCCCTCCTCGTCGAAGACGAGCCGGGCCGGGGCTCCGATCCCCCGGGCCTGGAGCCACGCGCGCTCGAGGAGCCGGTCGGCCCGAAGGGCGCGCGGCAGGGCGGCGACGTCCGACGTCGAGGCGGAGACGTCGGGAAGCGCCGCGAGGGCGGCCGTCGCGGTCGCGAGCCCGAGCCCGAGGATCGTCGCGAAGCGCGCGAAGAACAGGAGGCGGGGCGCCGTGAGGCGCGTCGTGGACTTCGGGCCGAAGCGCATGGGTGACGTCACACCCTCCGGGGCTCCGGGGCGCGGAGACGCGACCGCGCGGACGGCCGGAGCGCTAGAACCGGCGGAGGAGCAGGAGGCGGGCGCCGCCGTCGGGCGTGGCGTCCGCCAAGAGGCGCGTGCCTTCGTCGAGATTCGCCTGTCCGTCCTTGGAGAGGCGGCGATGCAGGATCTGAGTGTCCACCGCGCTCACCAAGCGGTTCAGGATGGCGGCGGCGAACGAGTACTTCGCGCGATCGAACGCGCGATTGGAGCTGTTTCGCGTGGTTCGGTAGTCCTTCTGGAGTTCGTCGCTGGTCCAGTCCCAGGCGCGCTCCCCCGAGGGGAGGTTCTCCGCGACGTAGGCGTCCTGCGCCGCCGGGTCGTCCGGGTAGAGGTCGCGCGCGTCGCGGCGAACCACCTCCTCGTAGCTTCCGGGTCCGGATCCACCGGAGCGATCGTACTGCCCGACGAGCTTCCAGTACTCGTCGTCGGCGCTGTCGACGCCGACGCCCGCGTTCAATTGGGCCTGCTCGATGTAGTCGTCGCGCCGCAGATGTCCGGCCACCTGGAACCAGACGTAGTGGGTCCAGATGAGCCCCTCCGCGACGAAGAACCCGGTCGCGCGGCCCTTCGCGCCGAGCGAGAGCTCGCCCATCCCGGGGAGGAGGAGCGAGTAGAGGAGCGCCTTCCGCTTTCCGGTTTTCGGCTTCGCGGGCTCGTCCTGGCGCGCGCCGGCGCCGAGCGAGGCCCCCGACGCGGAGGCGGACGCGGTGGCGAAGTCGATCGGCGCGGAGGGAAGAAGCTCGTCGGCGGCGCCGGCCACGTCGTGCGCGGCCGCGAGGGAGCCGAGCTCGAGCGGCGTTCGATCGGGGAGCGCGAGCGCCGGGCCCGCGTACTCCATTCCGCCCTGGCCGGCGAGCGCCGCGGGGGCGACCGCCAGGAGCGAGGCGAGCGAGAGGAGCGCGGCGCCGGCGAGGCGCGCCGCGGACGCGCTAGTAGAGACGGCGCGTGAGCGTGACCTTGAGCGCATTCTCGTTGGAGAAGGGCCGAGTCCGCATGTTGAATTTGATCGACGTGTCGGGTCCGAGGTTCGCGCGGCCGCGGTTCTTCACGATGCGGAGGACGTCCACGGCGCTCACGACGCGATTCACGAATCCTCCGACGACGGCGTAGCGCGCGTTCTTCAGGAAATTGTTGCTGTCGTTCCGCACGCCGCGATAGAAGCGCCGCGTCTGCGCGTCGTCGGTGCCGGCGTCGTAGCCCTCCCACCCGCTCCAGTAGACCGGGAGCTTGCCGATGTCCTCGTAGTACTGCTGCCGGTTCGTCTCGGCGAAATCGCGGATCAGCTGATCGGCTTCGGCGGTGTAGTCGGGGGAGGATTGCCAGCGGGCGTAGTCCCAATTCGCGTCGGCGTAGGCCTCGAACTCGTCTTCCTTCGTCTTGCCGCGGTCGTGGTAGTAGAGGTACGTCACCCACGTCGCGCCTTCCAGCCCGAGGTGGATCCAGCCCCGCTTGTTTCCCGCGTAGAGATGGCCGGTTCCGGGCACGAGCATGTTCATGAGGAACGCGCGTCCCGGGGACTTCGCGCGCGGCGCGCTTTCGTCGTCCGCGCCGGCCGGGGGCTGCGCCACGGGAGGCGGCGGAACCGGAACGGGGACGGTATCGGCGATGGCGCGCTGGGCGAGGAGGATCTCGCCGCCGGAGAAGACGTGGAAATCGAGGGGGGAGGCGTGACACGCACCGGCGCAGAGCACCGCCAGGAGCATGGTGGCGAAGGGTGCGGTTGGACGGATGGCTCGAGTCAGGATACGGTTCCCCGCTTCCGGGCGGATGTGTGCTTTAAATAACGACTTAATCATAACGCTTCCAGGCCTACCTGACAACCGCGAACTTCTGGAACGAGACCTCGCTGGCCCCTCCCCGTTTGGCCTCGAGGCGTACCAGATATACCCCGCTCGCGAGTCCCTGCAGCGGAATTCGCTCCACATTTTGAGCCGGAGCGATGGTCCCTTGGTAGGTCCGAACGACGCTCCCCGCCGGGTCGAGGATCCGGATCTCGAGCGAGGAGACGCCCGGGTCGAGCGTATAAGCGATCCCGATCTCGTCCCCGCGCGCGGGATTCGGATAACAGTAGAACGACCCCTTCGCGACCAGGGTTCCGCGAGAAACGGGCGCACCCAGGAGACCGTCGTCGAGCACGCTGCTCCGCCGGCGGTCGCCGTGGAGCCCGATCCAGGAAGTTCGGCCGCTGACGCCGTCCGAGCTGAAGACGGCGCTGTCGGCCCGGGCCGCTTGGTAGACGTCCCAGAGCCCCTGGGCGCCCACGCCGACGACGTGGAACCAGGCCGGACCCGCGGGATCGGGGGCGAAGTCGGACCCGTTCAGCGACGTGAGGAGCGGCGTCGCGTCGGTCGAGCGTTCCATGCCGCGCGGCCAGCCGGGCAGCGACCGGCCCCGGTCGTCGAGGGCGACGAGGCGGCCGTCCTGGAGCGCGACCAGCACGTCGGAGCGCCCGTCGCCGTCCAGGTCTCCGATCACCGGCGACCCCGATCCTCCGATCGCTCCCGCGTCGTAGCGCGACGTCAGGGAGACGGGCCATCCGATCGGCTGGACGCCGTTTCGATTCCAGCGGTGGAGGTAGCCCTGGTCGTCCACCGCGAAGACTTCGGGGTAGCCGTCGCCGTCCAGATCACCGGCCGCGGGCGCGCCGGGTCGTCCCGTCGCGCGCACCGGCCATCCGGAGCGTTCGGTCCCGGCGAGATCGTAGGCGTGGACGAGTCCGTTCCCGGGATCGACCACGACCAGCTCCAGATCGCCGCCGGCCTCCCGATCGAGGTCGAGCCCGAGGAGATGGGGGCGGAACGGCGCGGTCGCGGGCGACGGGGTCCAGACCACGTCGATCGATCCGGCGCCCTTCCCCGCGGGATCGACGACGCGGAGGTGTCCGTCGAGCGTCGCGTACGCCATCGTGTAGCCGCCCGCTCCGTGGAAGCGGCCGACCGCCAGATTGCCGCTCACTTCCGAGACGATCGGAGCGCCGCCCACGACGATCGTGTCGCAGAGCGCCGCCACGAGCGGCGCGAACGTGACGCTGTCGGAAGGAGTCACCGCGAAGACGCGCCCGTCGTTCGTGCCGACGAGCACGTTGCCGTCGTCCGTGAGCACGGGGGAGGTCGTCGCGCGCACGGCCGGATCGCCGAGGATCGGAGGCCAGCCGAGGATCGGAATCGCCTGGCCCGCGTTCTGCGAGTCGGGGCGGACGGCGTAGAGATTCCCGTCGTCGCACGTCGCGACGATGCCCGCGCCGTGCCGCGCCGTCGGATTCCGCCGGAAGAGCGAATCGACGAAGAGGAGGGGCCCGCGGATCTTCGCCGGGAGCGGCATGAACTCTCCCGACTCGCGCCCGTTCACGTAGGGCCGGCCGTCGGACATCCAGGCGAGGATGAGGCTGTCGGCGGCCGTCACCAGCGAGCGGCGCCCGTCGTGGAGGAGACTCCCCGACGCCGGCGCGCCGAGCCCCCGGCCCGTCGCGCTCAGGATCGGCCAGCCGTTCACGCGAATCTCCGATTCGACGACGACCCCCATGTCCACCGCCGAAGGGGTCGTCACGCGAAGCGTCACGCCGCTCGTCCCTCCGTCGTTCGTCGCCGTGCTCGGATTCGTTCCCGGGCCGAGCACGGTGTGATTCCCGACGAAGTAGGGGTCGTACGGGCTGCCGTAGAAGTAGTACGAGTTGATGTCCCCCAGGTCGCGGATCCCGTCCGCCTCCTTCACGGCCACCCCGAGCCGGCTCGGATTCGAGTTGATGCCGTAGTCGGGATTGGCGTTCGGGCCGCAGACGATGTTCTCCTCGGAGGCCACCTCGCCGACGATGGTGCAGAAGACCGACTCGTCGATGTGCCAGACGAGGATTCCCTGGCCCGGCAGGAGGAAGTCGTACTCCTTGTCGCCGACCGTGTCGGTGGGATCGGCGCTGGAGAGGCCCGGACCGAGGATGACGTGCGACGTCGAGTCGCGGTCGAGATAGAGCGAGACGTCGCCGTTCAGGTCGGTCTGCCGGTTCTCCACGAGGAGGTACTCGTCCGCGTCCAGCGGAACGTAGAGAAGCCGGTTCTGGAGCTGCGTCGCCCGGAGCGTGGTCGTGAGACTTCGCCCCGGATCGGTGAACTCTAGGGCGTCGGGCCAGAGGATCGACTTGCACCACGGGTCGAGGCTCGTCGGCATGATGCCGCTCACGATGACGATGTCGCCCGTCTTCGAATCCTGGACCGCCGTCCCGAGGAGGTACCCCGAGTCCATGTTGCTCCAGACGCCGACCGCCGGGAAGAACGTGTAAATGTCGTAGAGGTCGGGGAGCCCCTGCGTGTGGCCGAATTCGTGCGCCAGCGTTCCGTTGATCGCGCCGAAGAAGCCGTCCTGGCTCTCCGTCTCGGGCATGACCAGGCCGCCGTGGATGCCGAGGGCGCCGCCGTTCACCGGAGCGGAGTCGGAGATCGCGATCTGGTACGTCGGAATGTCGCGCGGCGAGTCGCCGAGGAGATCCGACTGGAAGTCGGCTCCGGCGTGGAAGACGGCCACCACGTCGAAGTCGCCGAACGGAATGGAATCGGTGGCGTCGGCCGCGAGCACCGCGTCGCGGAAGAAGCGCTCCGCCTCGGCGAACGCGCTCTGGCCGAGCGTCCAGGGACCGTACCGCCCGGTGTCGCCGAGACGGTAGGCGGCGTTCTCGGCCTTGGGATAGACGTCGTATTCGACGATCGCCTGCCCGTACGACTGGTGCTTCCAGTAGCGGGCCATCGCCTCCAGGTGGGACATGAAGTAGCTGCGGTTGTGGGGCGGCGGGTCGATGAGGATTCCGAGCGCCTGGCCGTCGCGCAGGTCGAAGCGCCCGTCGGACGTGCTCGTCTGCGCCCCCAGGCTGTCGGTGTCGAATTCGACGCGCAGTCCGAGGACCCGGATCGTGTCGGGAACCCCCGCCGCTCCGATCGCTCGGGCGAGCCGCCCGCTCGCGTCGGGCGCGAGGAGCGGCGGGCGGCGCCCGCTCACCCAAGGGCCGCGGCGCGTCCCGCCGAGCCGGTGCGGCACGGCGCGGCGCCGCTCCAGCCTCCGCTCGGCCATCCGGCGCAGCGTCTCTCTCTGTCCGGCGGACAGGGCCTCCGGCGCCGGCCGGCGAACCTGCCACGGCTCGGGCCTGCGGGGCGCGGCCTCCGAACGCGAAGGAGCCAGGCCCTCGAACGAGGCCTGGCTCCCGAGAATCGCGATCAGGACCCAGTGCGCGATGCGCCGCACGGGAATCGTGGCTCTAGAAGTGGTAACTGGCCGAGAAGCGGTTCACGCGATCCAGGAACTCGGACTGCGGAACGGACGCGTAGTCGAACCGGAACCCCTTGTACGCGAGGCCGAACCCGTACGTGGGATCGACGATCGTCCCGACGGGATCGCTGATATAGCCGAACCGGAGCGCGAGGAGGCGGTTGAACTCGTACTCCATGCCCGCGTTCCAGACGCTGACGCCCAGCTTCTCGCCCGGAAGGAGGAAGCGGTTGGCGTCCGCCGCCACGAGCACGCGGTGGATCTCGTTCTCGAACGGCGTGAAGGCGAACCCGATCTTCAGATTCCGCCCGAGCGGATCGGACTGATCCTCATCGATGTAGGCGATGTTGGGTCCGAGGTTCTGGATCACCGCGGCGACCGACGCCTTCCACTGCGGCATCTTCCAGAGACCGCCGATGTCGGCCGCGAACGTGGTGCCCCGGCCGGCGCGGCCGTCGAGCGTCACGAAGGCCGGAGCGAGATCGACGCGCGCCAGCTTCAGGGCGACGCCGAAGCCGAGGTTGTCCATCAACTCGGTGCCGTAGGCGATGGTCGGAGCGATTTCGTAGGAGCTGAACTCGCCGATCTCGTTGCCGTCCGGATCGGTGGCGGGGCTCTTACCGTAGGAGAGATAGCCGACCGCGACGCCGAGCCCGCCCCATCCCTCGGCGTGCTGCACGTAGGAGAGATAGGAGAAGTTCACGTCGTCGGCGAGCTCGGGAACGAGCTGGGTGTACATGAACGCGGCTTCGTGGCCCCTCGCGAACGCCATCGCGCCGGGGTTCCACCAGATCATGTTGGCGTCGTTGGCGACCGCGGCGAACGCGCGACCCATGCCGTCGGACCGGGCGCCGGGAGCGATCAGAAGCGATTGGGCGCCGGCCTGGGACTGGGCGTGGGCGGTGCTCGCGATCCCCGCGAAGAGGAGGAGCGCCAAGCACATGGGGGCGAAACGGCTCATCTGGAACCTCCTTAGGGACAAAAAACTGGGACGCCGGAGCGCCCCACTCGAGACCGGAGGAGTGTAGCGGAGATTCCAGCCTCCATCAAGTGCGGGTCCCGGTCATCGGGTCCGAAGCGCCTTGGCCACAGCATCCACTCGGCCGCCCCCCGGCGCATCGGCGGTAACGTGTATTAGGTACACCCCAATGGCCGTTATTTCTCCGCGAGAATCGCGCCCGTCCCAGGGGATGTAGTTCTCCCCGGCCCGTCCCTCCACGTTCCACGACCGGACGCGGCGCCCCGCCACGGTCAGGATCGTTATCTTCAATCGTGCCGGCTGGTTCAAGCGGACATGAAGATACGTCTCGTTCGCGAATGGGTTCGGGTAGTTGAAGACCTGGCTCAGGTCGAGCGCTTCGCCCGGCCCCGCCTTGGGGGCGATCTCGATGACGAAGGTCGCGACGGCGATGTTCCGATACGTATCGGAGGCATGGACTTCGAGGCGGTGGGCGCCTTCGGCCAGGGCGGGGAACACGAGCTCCACCGTCCCCCGCGTCGCGCTCCCCCGCTCGTAGCGGAACGCGGCGGTCAGATCGATCGGGAGTCCGGCGTCGTCGAAGAGCGCGAAGATCGCGTGCGCGTTGTCGAAGCGGGTGAGATCGATCCCGCTCGAGTCCTCCAGCGCGATCGTCACCCGGTCCCCCGCCGCGAAGATCGTGTCGGGCGGCGCGAGGAGTGAGATCGATGGGGGCTGGACGTCCACGCGCGGCGCGAGTCCGGCGCCGATGATCAGCGAGTCCGCCGCCAGGCCGACCCCCTTCCCGCCCGCCTCCTCCAGGAGCGCTTCCAGCCGCGCGCCCGCGCCGGAGACGCGCCCGTCCACCGGAACGGTGAAGGTGATCTCGAACGTGCCCCGGTCGAGCGACGTCTCCCCTTCGTAGAGGACCGGCCCCGGCAGGTTGTAGACCGCCACGCCGGGATTCCCTCCCTGGAATCCGTTCAAGACGCGCCGCGACGGAGGTCCGAGGATCCGGAGCCGCGCCGTGCCGCTCGCCGTCGTATCGAGGGTGCCGTCGCCCCCGATGGCGTGCCCCCGAAGCGTCGCCTGCTCGCCCCGGAGGAGCGAATCGAGCGGCGCCTTCTCCCAGACGCCGCGCCCGCGCGGCAGGGGCGGGCGGAGGCCCGGCTCGCCGAGGTAGTTGTACTTCCTCACGGAGAAGTTCACGGCGCGGTTCTTCGCGCGCGCCCAGGCGAGCCCCGCCGTGACCAGCGTGTCGACGCGCGGCGAGGCCGGGAAGAGCTCGTCCAGGAAGTCGTCGTTCAGGTCGGCGCTCTGGACCCCGAAGACTTCCTGCGACGCGGCGAGCGCGATGGCGGCGCCGCCCGACGGCTGGCGCAGGAGAAGCTCCGCCAGCCCGTCCTGCCGATAGTCGTCGAACCGGCCGACCGTGCAGCTCATGAACGCCCAGAGCGACGGGAGCGACGCGTTCGTCAGCCGCGTCGCGTCCACCGCGCGAAGGATCTGCTCGTCGGCGAGAAGGGTCCCCGAGCCGTGGCCGACGTAATCGACCAGCCAGTTGCCGCGGCTCGCGGCCGCGATGAAGGCCTCGCGCGCGCCGGGCTTCGAGGTCTTGCTGGAGTCGGCGAAGGCGTAGTCGTTCACGTAGACCTTCGCGCGCGTCACCGGGAACGGGAGGTGGAAGCGGTCCTTCCGCTCCAGCTGGCGCGTGTGATCGAGGCCGACGAGGTCCTGCTGCTGCGGGTTGCTCCACTTCCACGAATCGTCGGCCGAGAAGAGGGCGCGGTTCCGGCCCAGGTCGAAGTCGCCGTTCCGCTCGTAGAGCCGCCGTTTTCCGCGGACCTGGTCGAGCGCTTCCGCCGCCGTTCTCGCCGGAAGGCGGCCGACGGCCATGTCGAGGAGCTGGTCGGTGGGTCCGTCGAGCCGGACCAGCCAGTCGTCCATCACGAACTGCTCGCCGAGGACATTGTCGTAGCCGTTCGCGTGGGCCGGCAGGAGGTCGGCGACCTGGAATCCCGAGTAGTTCAGCGGATCGCCCGACGCGTCGCCGAGGAGGCAAACGTAGAGCGGGGCGCGCGCCCAGTGGCGCGCGGCGTAGGCGAGGAAATTCCGGATCGCGGTCGGATCGGGCGTTCCGCCGCCGAACTGCGCGAAGACGCGGTCCGACGTGACCACCTTCGCCGAAGGCGCCGCGATTCCCTCCAGGTAGGCGGAGCGCTCCGCGGCCAGCGATTCCGCGGCCGCGTGGAACGCGGGAGGCGCGATCACGACGTAGTCGGCCTCGTTCGCGGGATCGAGCAGGTCGGCGATCGTCCTCGGACCGGCCGGCGGCGCGTGGAGCCGGATGGAAGCGGGCGCCGCGGCGCGCGCCGTCGAGAGGAGCGCGTAGCGCGGCCGCGCGCCGGCGCCCGCGCTGTCCTCGAACGTCAGCGTGAAGGGCGCGGCGGCGCCGGTCCAGACTCCCCCCGTGAGGAG
>DATIQI010000182.1:0-6189 GCA_035470985.1 Acidobacteriota bacterium | reverse complement strand
GGTCTGGGGCGCGGCGCCGCTTCGCTCCCGCTCGAAGAGGGTGGGGCTGCCGTTCGGCCGTAGCCTGGTCGCGTGGATCATCGTCGCGCCGTCCCGAGCGTCACAGCAGCCTCTCCCCCTCCAGCAGCCGTCGCATCAGCTTCGCGCCGGTCGCCGCCTGTCCCACGTGGCAGTTGTTGAAGAAGACGAACGTCTTCTTCGCCTTCGACGTCATCTCCCGGATCTTGGAGACCCACTCCTGCAATTCCGCCTCGGAATAGAGGTAGTCGTAGCGATCGCTCGAGGTCCCCGAGGGGCCCGCCGCGGGCGGCGCGTCGGCCACGAAGAGAGGGCCGAACGCGTCCGAGGCCATCACCGGCTTGGCCCCCGCGCCGCGCGCGCCGCCCCCGCGATCGGGCCGTCCCCGCTCGGGATGGCTCCACCAGTTCTCCCGGTTCCTCCCGTGGAATCGGACGTATCCGATCCCGACCGATTCGGTGACGCGCGCGATCGGAGGGACCAGGCCCGGCAGATCGGGTTCGTCCACGCAGACGTACCCGATCCCCGCCTCCTCGAGCCGCTCCCAGACCCCGTCCTCCACCCACGAGCGATGGCGGAACTCGGCGAAGAGCGGCACGTCGGGAAGGCGCCGCTTCAGTTCGACCAGGAACGCCTCGTTCTCTGGCGTTCGTCGGAACGAGAACGGGAACTGCGCGATCAAGCCGTGCAGCTTCCCCGCGTCCCGCATCGGCTCCACCGATCGCGCGAAGGCGCGGTAGAGGTCGGGCTCCAGCGACTGCTCGTGCGTCATGTCGTGGTGCGTCTTCACCACGAACTGGAACTCGGGCGGCGTCTTCCGCTCCATGGCGCGCAGCGTCCCCGGCGGCGGGATGCGGTAGTAGGTCGCGTTCACCTCGACCACGGGGAAATGGCGCACGTAGTAGTCGAGCATCTTCGAGCGCTCGATCCCCGGCGGGTAGAAGGGCCCGACCCAATCGGGGAACGAGTAGCCCGACGTGCCGATCAGGACCTTCGGCTCCGGGGCGGCGGCGCCGCCGGACGCCGCCGTTTCGTCGCGATCACTCATCGTTCCCCCACTGGAGCGCGCCCGCCCGCACCAGGGCCGCGTCGCCGAACTTGTCTCGGAGCGAGTCGACAGCCTCCGTCATCTTCCTCCGGTGCGCGTCGGCGTCGAAGAGTTCGCTCTGCTTCCCCGCGCCCGCGACCAGCCCCGACATGGAAACCCCGATCAGCCGGAGCGGCCGGCCGTCCCAGTTCTCCTCGAAGAGCGCCGTGGCGACCTTGTGGATCTGCGTCTCGTCGGAGGTCAGCTCGGGAAGCGCGCGCTGGCGGATGATCGTCTTGAACGAGGCGTCGCGGAACTTCACCGAGACGATCCGCCCCAAGTAGCCGTCCTGCCTCATCCGCCTCGCCACCTGGTCCGACAAGCGGAGCAGGTGCGCGCCGAGCCGCACGCGATCGGAGAGATCCTTCTCGAGCGTGAATTCGTGCCCCATCGACTTCACCGGAACGCCTTCGTAGAAGGGGATCACCGGCGAATCGTCCTCCCCCCACGCGGCGTCGCGCATCCGGTCGCCGTTCAGCCCGAAGTGATAGGTGAGGAATTCGCGCGGGAACTTCGCCAGTTGCCCCACCGTGCGAATGCCGAGCTTCCCGAGCGCCTCCGCCGTCTTCTCCCCGATCCCCCACAACTCCTGCACCGGGCGCGGCCAGAAGACCTCGCGATAGCGCTCCTCCGTCAGCGCGGTCAGGCCCCGAGGCTTCTGGAGGCCGCTTCCCATCTTGGCGATGTACTTGTTGGGAGCGAGGCCGATCGTGGCGGAGAGCCCGACGCGTCGCTGAACCGCCCGCTGCATGGACCGGGCGACCTCGGCTCCGGCGTCGAGCACGGCCGCGAAGTCGCGGGGGTCCACGCCTGCCGCGCGGATCGCGTCCACGAGGCGCGGCGACTCGGTCAGGTCGAGGAACGCCTCGTCGATCGAGAAGGGCTCGATGATCGGCGTGAATTCCTTCAGCGAGTCGAGGACCTGGAGCGAGACGTGGACGTATTTCTTGGGGTCGCCTTCGACGCAGACCGCGTCAGGGCAGAGCCGGACCGCCGTGGCGATCGGCATCCCCGCCCGAATGCCGAACTCGCGAGCCGGGTAGTTCGCCGCCGAGACCACTCCGCGCCGAGACCGATCGCCCCCCACGACGAGCGGCTTCCCGGCGAGATGCGGGTTCAGTTTCTCTTCGACGGACGCGAAGAAGGCGTCCATGTCGAGATGGGCGACGAGGCGCAAGGCGGGTCATCCCTCCGTCCACAAGCGGGGTCGTTGCATGGGTATCGGATACGATACTGCACATTTGTGCAGTTGTCAAGGGGTGGAGTGGAATTGACGCGAGGAGCCAATAGGCGACGCGGCCGGACGCCTGCACCGCTCATGCCGGAATGCGGTATCGTGGGCGCCTCAAAACGCGACACGCACGGAGGAGAACGAGATGGCCACGAAGAACGACGTCTGGCCGGGCGGGATGCCCCGGGTGGGCCAGAAGGCGCGCCGGACGCGCGCCGTCCGACCGGGCGACATCGAGCGGTTCACGGAGATCAGCGAAGACCGGAACCCGATCCACTACGACGAGGCGCTCGCGCGCGCCACGAAGTTCGGAGGGATCGTCGTGCAGGGCGGCGTCACCAGCGCCATCCTGAACGCGGTCGTGGCCGAGGACCTCCCCGGCCCCGGAACCGTCTTCCTGAACGTGAACTGGAACTTCCGCGCCCCGGTGAAGCCCGGGGACGAGATCACGGGCGAAGTGGAAGTCGTGAAGGTGCGCGAGGACAAACCGATCACGGAGTTGACGACGCGCGTGCTCCTCGCCGACGGCACCGTGGTCCTGGACGGCACGGCCATCTGCTATACGATGCCCCTTCCGCGCTAGCGGGGCGCCCGCGCTTCGAGCCGCCGTCCCGCCGGCCTCGGGCGGCTTGCCGCGGCCCCGACCGGCGTCGCATACTCGCCGGGTTCCGTTCCGCCGTTCCCCGTTTCCCGAAGCCGACCCAGGAGCCGCCATGGATCTCGTCTTCAAGCTGATTCACATCTCCGCCGTGATCGCCTTTCTCGGCAACATCACGACGGGTCTCTTCTGGCACAAGCACGCCGCCCGGACGCGCGACGCGAAGATCCTCGCCCACACGATGGACGGGATCATCCGGAGCGACCGCATCTTCACGATGCCCGGGGTCATCCTGATCACGATCGCGGGCTTCGGCGGCGCCGGGGTGAAGCACCTCCCCGTGCTCGGCACCGGCTGGATCCTCTGGACGATCGTCCTCTTCTCCATCTCGGGCATCCTCTTCATGGCGCGCGTGGCGCCGCTCCAGAAGAAGCTCCGCGCGATGGCGACGGCCGGCGCCGAGTCCGGGACGTTCGACTTCGCCGCCTACCACGCGGTGGCCCGGAGCTGGGAGCGGTGGGGCGCTCTGGCGCTCCTCACGCCGGTCGCCGGGCTCTGCCTGATGGTGCTGAAGCCGCTCCAGTGAACGCGTCCGTGGAACGACGCCTGATCGAGCTGCCGCACGCGCGCGCCGGCGAGGCGGTGGACGTCCTCTGCGCGGCGTTTCACGACTACCCGGTCATGCGATACGTGATCGGCGAGGCGGGCGAGGACTACGATCGGCGGCTCCAGGTCCTGGTCGGCCTCTTCGTCGCCTCCCGCGTGTTGCGGGGACAGCCGATCTTCGCGGTCGAGGGCGCGGGACGACCCGTCGCCGTGGCGACCACCACGCCCACGGGCCCCCTGAAGCCGCCCGAGGCGCTCCAGCCGAGGATCGACGCGGTCTGGGCCGACCTCGGCCCCGAGGCGCGGGCCCGATTCGAGAAGCTGATCGCGGTCTGGGAGAGCATCCCGATGCCCGAGCCGAACGTGCACCTGAACATGCTCGGCACGCTCCCCTCGCACCAGGGGAAGGGCCTCGGGCGTCTGCTCCTCGAACGCGTCCAGGAGCTCTCACGGAACACGCCGGGTTCGAAAGGCGTGTCGCTCAGCACCGAGGATCCGAAGAACGTCCTCCTCTACGAGCATTGCGGCTATCGGGTGATCGGGCACGCGCGCGTCGGCGACGCGCTGGAGACGTGGCTCCTCTTCCGGGAGTGATCCGAGCCCGATGCCCTGGACCATCGACGACAAGTTCCGCGTTCCGGGAAACGAGGAGATCGTAGCGTTCGTCGAGCGGCACCCGACCCTCTCCGCCCACGGCGACGTCGCCGGGCTCCTGACCGGGTCGGCCGAAGGGCTGCGCGGAGCGGGCCGCTACTGCCCCGACCTCCACGCGTACGCCTACATGGCGCTCTACACGATGCAGCGGACGATCTTCGCCGTCGCGTACGGGATGAGCGCGCTGGTCTACCGGATCCCGAAGGGGAGCGTGCCGAGCGCGCTCGCCGAGGGCGCCGCGGTCTGTCACGAGATCGGCGACGCCTGGGTGGACTTCGGAGGCGTGGGATTCGGGGGCCGGGTGGATCTCCGGCGCTGGTGCCGGATCGCGTACGAAGGGGCGGTCGCGTCGGAGAAGCGGATCTAGGACGGTTCGAGGAACGACCACGTGACGACGACACGACGAAGCAAGCGACGCTGCCCCTGGGCCGGCGACGATCCGCTGATGGTCCGCTACCACGACGAGGAGTGGGGCGTTCCCGTCCACGACGACCGGATCCACTTCGAGTTCCTGATCCTGGAAGGCGCGCAGGCGGGGCTCTCCTGGACGACGATTCTCCGCAAGCGGGAAAACTACCGCCGGGCGTTCGCCGGGTTCGATCCGAAGAAGGTGGCCCGGTTCGACGCGCGGCGCCGCGCCGCGCTGATGAAGGACCCCGGGATCGTCCGGAACCGCCTGAAGATCGAGTCGGCGACGACGAACGCGCGCGCATTCCTCTCGGTGCAGGAGGAGTTCGGGAGCTTCGACCGCTACGTCTGGGGCTTCGTGGGCGGAGCGCCGATTCGCGCGCGCCGCGCCGGCATGGGCGACCTCCCCGCCCGCACGCCCGAGTCGGACGCGCTCAGCAAGGATCTGAAGAAGCGCGGGTTCCGGTTCGTCGGCTCCACCATCTGCTACGCCTTCATGCAGGCCGTGGGGATGGCCGACGATCACGTCGTGGGGTGCTTCCGGCGGGGCCGCCGCGCCGCGCGGCGGGAGCAGCGGCCATGACGGTTCTCGAGACGCCCCGCCTCACGCTGCGCTGGGCGGTGGCCGACGACGGGCCCTTCTTCCTGGAACTCCTGACCGATCCCGACTGGATTCGCTTCATCGGCGATCGCGGCATCCGGACGGTCGAGGACGCGGCGCGGTACGTGACCGGCCGGCTCGTTCCGGACTACGAAGGGCACGGCTTCGGACTGAATCTGGTGCTCCTCCGCGAGACCGGCGAGCCGATCGGGATCTGCGGCCTGATCCGCCGCGAGGGGCTCGACGACGTGGACGTCGGCTTCGCCTTCCTGCCGCGCTATCGCGGCCGCGGCTATGCCGTGGAAGCCACGGTCGCCGTGCTCGAGCACGGGCGGCGCGCGTTCGGGCTCCGCCGCATCGTCGCGATCACCCTTCCGGAGAACGAAGGCTCGATTCGCGTGCTGGAGAAGGCGGGGATGCGCCGCGAGGGGGCGATCCGGCTTCCGAACGATTCCGACGAGCTGCTCCTCTTCGCCCACGAAGGAGACCCGATCATGACTTCGCCCTGGAACGAAACCGTGTGGCGGCAATTCGGCGCTTCGATCGACATGCTGGAGAACGCCATCCGCGACTGTCCGGAGAAAGTCTGGGGCGACCGGCCCGATTTCCATGCCTTCTGGTACCTCGCCTACCACACGCTCTTCTGGCTCGACTACTACGCGTCGGACGATCCGAAGTCGTTCGCGCCGCCGGCGCCCTTCACGCTCGGCGAGATGGACCCGGCGGGCGTCCTGCCGGACCGCGTCTACACGAGGGACGAGCTGCTCGGCTACCTCGCGCGCGTCCGGGAAACGATCCGGAGCCGGATCGAGCGGATGACGGAGGAGACGGCGCACGCCCGCTTGGGCGGGGACGCCGTGGTCGAAACCGTGGCGGAGCTCCTCCTCTACAACCTGCGCCACGTCCAGCACCACGCGGCGCAGCTGAACCCGACGGCTTCGTCCACGACCGGCCGCAGCCAGCGATCCTGCTGGGCCTCGCTACCG
>DATIQI010000181.1:0-4670 GCA_035470985.1 Acidobacteriota bacterium | reverse complement strand
AGCCGCTTCGACCTCGAGCACGACTTCCTGGTGTCGCACTCGGCGCTGGGGAGCGGGCTCGCCACACCGTGACGCTGCTCGCACAGGAGATCGCGATGAAACCCTATCCACCCATACGGGTCTGGGCGACCGTGCTCGCGCTCGGCGCGCTGACACCAGCGTGTGCCGCCGGCCGTTCCGGCCGCCGACCCGTTCGCGATGGACGATGGGGCCGCCGCGGCGGCCGGGGGCGCGCCCGCGGCAGCGGCCGCCGGCTCCTCCGCGGCCCGCGCCTCTTCCGAGCCGTTCTTCGACCGCACCAGGGCGTCGTACGCGGCCGCCGGCACGCGACGGCGCCTCGACTTCCAGGCGAAGAGCGGACGCGCGGCGGTCCGGACCGCCTTCAGCCGACGATCGTAGAGCCACGTGTCGAGACCGGGGCGCGCCAGCTCCCGCGCGTCGTCGGGCTGAACGATGAGGCTCACCTCGATGTTCGGCGCGGCGCCGATCGGGATTCCGTTCCGGCGGCAGGCCTCGTAGACGTGCGCGAAGACGGCGCGCATCTCCTCGTACTTCGGCGAGGTGTGGCGCTCCATTTCCGACCCGACCACGGGGCGGAAGATGCAGACCGTGGGGAAGGCGCCCACCGACGTGATGTAGTCGATCGCGCGGATCGTGTCCTCGATCGGCTCGACGCCGGCGATGATCTCGCCCGAGACGGCGCCCTTGCCGAGCCGCTTCGCGGTGTACTCGAGCGCGCGGAAGAAGGTCTCCTGGCCGGCCGCGCGTTGCTTGCCGGGGAGGTAGCGGGCGAAGTACTCCGGGTTGTGGAACTCGTAGCAGAACGAGAAGTGGTCGGCGCCGACCTCGATCATCCGGTCGTACTGTTCCAGGTCGCGCGTCGGGAAGAGCTGCACGCCGACCAGCGCTCCGACCTCCTCCTTCACCGCCTTCACGTACGGCGCCGCGAGCGCGAGATCGCGCCCCGACTGATAGCCGCTGTTGAAGTGGACGAACGTGACGCCCGACTCGGCCTTCGCGGCGCGCGCCACCTCGATCACGTCGTCCAGGTGCTTCTCCGCGACCTCGTTCACGCCGACGTTCGACCCGGTGGTGCAGAAGCGGCAATTCTGGGCGGGATTGGAGTACCAGAAGAGGCAGGAATTCGAGATGTAGATCCCGAGGTAGGTCCCCTGCAGGACCCCGACGCGTGACATCTCGGTGCCGCGCGCGGTGCGCCGCGCGTACCACGCGGGCTCCTCGGGGATCCGGACCGCGTAGCGTTCGCCGTTCCGCGTGTCGTGGACCAGGTAATCGTGTCCCGCGCGGAGGAGCGCGTAGGGGGAACGGCGCGCGAAGTCCTCCTCGACGGGGACGTTCAGCCAGAGGTCCTTCCGGCCGCCCGGGACGACCAACTCGAGTCCCGAGCCGAGGCCGGCTCGGGTGCGCGAGACCTTCCGCGCGTCCGCCTCGAGGCTGCAACTGGGATCGATGCGGAGCCCGTTGCAGAAGAGGTCGATTTCGAGCTCGCAGGCGTTTCTTCGAGGCGTCATTCCGAGAGCGGCTCCTTCGCCGCCCTCGGCTGGGCGGCGTAACGTATTCAGAATACGCTATTTGCCGCCCTACGACAGTGGTACCTTGGTACCGGCCCCGCTTCTACTTACCGAGCTTCGGCGCCGACGCCTGGCTCAGCTCCCGCTTGAAGAACGAAAGCGTGCGCGCCCAGGCATCCTTCGCGGCCGTCTCCCGGTAGCCGCCCCAGGGATTGTTGACGTTCGCGAAGGCGTGACCGGCTCCCTCGTAGATCTTGAAGTCGACGGTCTTTCCCGCGGCCTTCAGGGCCTTCTCGAACGCCCGCACCTGCTCCGGCGTCGGGCCCTTGTCGTTCCCGCCGAAATTGCCGAGGACCGGCGCCTGGATTCCCTTGATCGCCGCGGGGTCGGTGATCGGCGCGCCGTAGTACATCACGCAGGCGCGAATGCCCGGCTCCGTCGCCGCCAGACGGATCGAGTACCTCCCACCCATGCACCAGCCGACGACTCCGATCGCCTGGGCCCGCACGTCGTCCCGGCTCCGAAGGAAGTCGACGCCGCGGCGAAGCTTCGCGAGCGCCGCGTCCTCGGCGAGCCCGCTCATGTACTGGTGCGCCGTGTCCGAGTCCTTCGCGACCTTGCCGTCGTAGAGATCGACGGCCAGCGCCACGTAGCCGTGCGCCGCGAGGCTGTCGGTCTGCTCCTTCACCCAGTCGGTCACGCCCCACCACTCCTGGATGACGACGACGCCCGGGTGCGTCCCGGCTCCCTTGGGGAGCGCGAGATATCCCATCAGGGTCTCGTCGTTCACCTTCACCTGGATCATGCCGGCCGAGGAGGCCGGCGATGTCCCGGCCAGGGCGGGAGCGAGAGGGACGGCGGCGTCGGCGAGGGCCAGCGCCAGGGCGAGGGCCAGGGCGGGGCGCGGCCATGCGGCGATTCGGCGCTTCATCGGTCGTGTCTCCTTCGGTTCGTTGGCTCGGCGGGGTCAGCGCTCCATTGTACCCCGGGCCGGGGTCGCGGCAAGGGCGTCCAGGGCCCGCCGGGCGGAGTCGATCTCCGCGGCCGCGCCGGGATCGCGTTCCGAGGAGGCCGCCGCCTCGAGGGCCGCGTGCGCCGCGTCGCCTCCGATCCGCCCGAGCGCCCAGGCCGCGTGGCCGCGAACGACCGGCGCGTCGTGCGTCGCGAGCGCGCGCTCGAGTGCAGGAACCGCCGTCGGATCTCCCGAGTTCCCGATCGCCACGGCGGCGTTTCGCGCCATCCGGTCCCTCCCGGCGCGCATCAGGGCGGTGCCCCGATAGCGCGTCTCGAAGCCGGAGCGGTCCATCTCGAGGAGCGGGAGGAGCCAGGGGGTCCGCTGCGCGAAGCGCTCCGCGAAGTCGGGTTCGTAGGTCGGCGTCGCGAAGCGGTTCCAGGGACAGGCTTCCTGGCAGTCGTCGCATCCGAAGACGCGATCGCCGATCGCCGGGCGAAGCTCCGGCGCGATCGGGCCGTCGTGCTCGATCGTGAGGTACGCGATGCAGCGCCGCGCGTCCACCTGGTAGGGCGCGACGATCGCGCCGGTGGGGCACGCGGGGATGCAGCGCGCGCAGGTGCCGCAGCGGTTCCGCGCGGGCGCGCTCGGGGGGAGGGGCGCGTCGGTGAGGATCTCTCCGAGGAAGAACCAGGAGCCGGCGCCCTGGCGGATGAGATTCGCGTTCTTGCCGACCCATCCGAGTCCGGCCCGCTCCGCCCAGCCCCGCTCGAGCACGGGCCCGGCGTCCACGAAGGCGCGCCACCGCGTGCCGGGGCGCTCCGCGTCGAGGACCCGTCCCAGACGCCGGAGCCGCCGCTTCAAACGCCCATGGTAGTCGCGGCCCCAGGCGTATCGAGCCACCTTCCCGCGAGGGAGCGGCCGCGACGCCTCGGGCCAGGGACCGCGGTAGTAGCCGGCCAGGACCGAGATCACCGTGAGCGCTCCGGGGAGCACCTCTCGGGGATCGGCGCGGCGCTCGGGCTCCTTCTCCATCCACGCCATGGTCGCGTGGCGGTCCGCCGCCAGCCAATCGCGGAGCCGCGCCGCGTGCGGATGCTCCTCCGCGCGGGCGAAGCCGATGGCCCCGAATCCGAGATCGGCGGCCTCCTCGCGGAGTCGATCCGCCCATCCGACCACTGTGCTAGCATTCGTCCGTGACGGACGATCTCCTGCTCCAGCCGGTCTTTCCGCTTCCGAACGTGGTTCTCTTTCCACGGGCGCTCCTGCCGCTCCACATCTTCGAGCCACGCTACCGGACGATGATCGCCGACGTCCTCGGCGGGGGCCAGACGCTCTGCGTCGCGCTCCTGAAACCGGGCTGGGAGCGCGACTACCAGGGGACGCCCGACGTGCACCCCGTCGCGTGCGTCGGACGCGTCGTCCAGCACCAGCGCCTCTCCGACGGACGCTACAACATCACGCTCCAGGGAGAGGAGAAGGTTCGGCTGGAGCGCTTCGAGCGCCAGCAGCCCTACCGCATCGCGCGCGTCCTTCCCGCGCACGAGGATACCTCGTGGGGGCGGACGGATCGCGCGGGGGAAATGGCCAGCGAGCTCCTGGAGCTCTACCGCCGGGCGCAGCAGCGCCAGGGGACCGCGCTCGACCTCGGAGCGATCCTCGGGCCGCACGTGAGCGCCGAGTCGGTGGTGAACACGATCGCCATGAACCTTGACGCGGAGCCGTCGGTGCGCCAGACGCTCCTCGAACTGGAAGGGCTGGAGCTACGCTTCCGGGCCCTTCACCAGCTTCTCCGCGAGACGAGCCGCACGCAGGACGTGATCGAGCGCGTGCGCCATCTCTTCCCCAAGGACCTTCGACGGAACTAGGAACCGACGTGAACCGACCGAACGACGCGACCGGCCCGCCCGACACGGCCGACGTGGCCGCCCTCCTCGAGGCGCTCCGCCGCGCCTATCCCGACGCGACCTGCGCGCTGACGCACGAAGACCCGTTTCAGCTCCTCGTGGCGACGATCCTCTCGGCGCAGTGCACCGACGCGCGCGTCAACATGGTGACGCCGCGGCTCTTCGCGAAGTTCCCCGACGCCGCGGCGATGAATCGCGCGGGACAGGAGGAGCTGGAGGAGATCATCCGCTCCACCGGCTTCTACCGGAACAAGTCGAAGTCGATCCGCGGCGCCGCGG
>DATIQI010000180.1:0-7630 GCA_035470985.1 Acidobacteriota bacterium | reverse complement strand
ACAAGGTCTTTACGAGTGGTACTTAGAGTTGTGCCAGTCTGTGTTGGCCTTCCGGCATAGGGCGCAACGGCAATACTTGTAAGAAGACAGAGTTCCGTGGGTGCCTTTGGCGGGTTTCAAGCCTCTTTCGGCTATAGATTTTTGGACATGGCCAGGACGGGCGTGAAGAGAAGCCAGAAGGCGGCCATGGCGTACCACGGAAAGGCGGAGTCCTCGTGCTGGTGGGCCTCCGTGATCGGGTACTGATTGAGGATGATCCTCCCCGGGCCGGCTTCGCTCGAGCGGATCTGGATCGGGGTCAGGGAGTGGTGGTGCCGGTGCCCCTGGGAGAAGGTCGAGAGCCACGGATGAACCCGGGCGTGGAGGACGTAGCGGTGGAACCCCCACTCGAAGAAGCAATTGAACATCTGCATCGCGACGAAGACGAGCGCGAACGCGCCCGGCCCGGCGGCCATCTGGCGCGACCAGGTGTCCGGGGCCACGAGGCGAAAGACGATCAGGAGCAGCGCGAATTGAAGGGCGACCGAAAGTGAGAATCGGCGGATCGAAAAGGGCGCGTAGCGTGGATTCAGGGGGCATCACCTCTTCTGGGTGTGAACGTGCGTAGGGCCCGGTCGACCGCTCTCGCGAACGCGGCCTCCTTACGCTTTACGTTACCACGCGGGCGAGGGTCCGCGCGAGTGCGGCCGCGTCGATCGTGTGGTAGCATCCAAAGATCGGGGTGGTCAGGGCCGGGGGCTTCCCACGGTCCATTCAGAGAGGATCGGCCCATCGTGACCGCCGTTCGCCTCAAGCCGCCCCGCGCCGCCCCTTCCCCGGCGGACGCCTCGAGTCTCCGGCCCGTCGGCCTCGATTCCACGCCGCTGCATGGCGAACTCCTCGGCGTCGAGCGTCTGGAAGAGCGAGCGCGCGTGCTGGCCGCCGGGTTCACGCTCTCTCGGCACGTGCGCCGCAAGCCGGACCGACTCCTCCGCCGCCTCGCCGACGACACCCGCACCCTCCGCCATGCCTATCGCACCATCGCCGGCGACGTGCGCCGCGGCGAGGCCGTCACGCCCGCGGCCGAGTGGCTGCTCGACAACTTCCACCTGATCGAGGGCGAGATCCGCGAGATCCGCCAGCACCTCCCCACCCGCTACTACCTCGAGCTCCCGAAGCTCGCCACCCGCGAGCTCTCGGGCCGGGCGCGAGTCTACGCGATGGCCGTCGAGCTGCTCCGGTACAGCGACGCGCGCCTCGACCTCGAGCGGCTGGCTCGGTTCATGACCGCCTACCAGGCGGTGGCTCCGCTCACGATCGGCGAGCTCTGGGCATGGCCGAGCATGCTGAAGCTCGCGCTCATCGAGCACGTGCGCCGCCTCTCCGGAGAGCTCCTCGAGAGCCGGAGCGGGCGCCTCGAGGCGGATCGCCACTTCGAGACCTTCGAGCGCGCCCGCGGAGATCCACGTCCGGCCCACCTGCCGAACCGCATCCACGTCGCGTTCGTGGATCGCCTGCTCCAGCGGATGCGCGAGTACGGCGCGGGGGCCGCCGAGCTGCGCAAGCAGCTCGAGGAACGGCTCGGCGCCGCCGACACGACCGTCGAGGACGCGGTGCGCGCCGAGCACCAGCGCCTGGCGATGAACCACGTCTCGATGGAGAACTCGATCTCCAGCCTTCGGCTCTGCGCGACGCTCGACTGGAACCGGTACGTCGAGCGCGTCAGCCCGATCGAGCATGTGCTCCAACGCGATCCGCCCGGAGTCTACGGCCGGATGGAGTTCGCGAGCCGCGATCGCTACCGCCACGCCGTCGAGGAGCTGGCCGATCCGACGGGCGAGGCCCAGGTGCGGGTGGCGCTCCGCGCCGTCGAGAGCGCCCGGCAGGCCGCCGAACTCGCGGGGCTCGAATCTTCCCAAGCGCACGTCGAGTATCACCTCATCGGACGCGGGCGCCACGAGCTCGAGATCGACGTCGCGCATCACCCGCGGTGGAAGCAGCGCCTGAAACGCGGGCTCTTCCGCCACGCGACGGCGTTCTACCTCGGCTCCGTCGCCCTGCTCACGGCCACGGGTGTGGCGCTCGGGGTCGCGGTCGCCCGCGCGCACGAGGCGTCGCTCTGGACGCAGTTCTGGGTGGCCGCGGTCGCGCTGATCCCCGCCAGCGGATTCGCGGTGGCCCTCCTGCAGCGCGTCATCCATCGGGTCGTGAAGCCGCAGACGCTGCCGCGCCTCGACCTGCGTGGCGGCGTCCCCGAAGGGGCGAGCACGATGGTCATCGTGCCGACCATCCTCTCCTCGGTCGAGGGCGCGCGGGCGCTGGTGGACCATCTCGAGGTGAACGCCTTGGGGAACATGGATCCGCGCCTCCACTTCGCCCTGCTCACCGATTTCCCCGACGCGGCCTCCGAGCACCTCCCGGGCGAGGAGGCGGCGCTCGAGGCGGCGGTCGCGGGGATCGAGGCGCTGAACGAGCGGTACACTCCGGGCGGCGGGGACCGCTTCTACCTGTTCCATCGCGCACGGCGCTGGAACGAGCGCGAGGGCGTCTGGATGGGTTGGGAGCGAAAGCGCGGCAAGATCGAGGAATTCAACCGCCTGCTGCGGGGCGCGTCGGACACCAGCTTCGTCGTGACGGCCGGCGCACCCGACGTATGGCCGGGGATCCGCTACTGCATCACGCTCGACAGCGACACGCGCCTCCCGCGCGACGTGGCGCGGCACCTGATCGGGGTGATCGAGCATCCCCTGAACCGGCCTCGGCTCGATCCCGCGCTACGGCGGGTCGTCGAGGGGTACGGAATCCTCCAGCCGCGGGTCAGCGTGACCCTGGCGAGCGCCGCCGGATCGCTCTTCGCGCGGGTGTACGCCGGGCACACGGGCGTCGACCCGTACACCACGGCGGTGTCCGACACGTACCAGGACCTCTTCGGCGAGGGGAGCTTCACCGGAAAGGGCCTCTACGACGTCGACGCCTTCACGGCCGCGCTCGCGGGCCGCGTGCCGGAGAACGTCATGCTCTCGCACGACCTCTTCGAAGGCCTCCACGCGCGGTGCGCGCTGGTCTCGGACGCGGAGCTGGTGGACGAGTTCCCCTCGAGCGTGCTCGCCCACGCGCGGCGCCAGCAGCGCTGGGTGCGCGGCGACTGGCAGATCCTCCTCTGGCTCCTCCCGTTCGTGCCGGCCCACGACGGCCTCGCCCGCAACACGCTCCCCCTGATCGGGCGCTGGAAGATCCTCGACAATCTGCGCCGCAGCCTCTCCGCGCCGGCGCTGGCGGCGCTCCTCGCCTCCGCCTGGACGTGGCTGCCGGGCTCGCCGCTCGGCTGGACCCTGGCCGCCCTCGCGGTGCTCGGCTTCCCCCTGATCCCGCCGGCTTTGAAGGTCGCGCGCGGCCCTCGGCCGCAGCAGCCGTTCGGCGTCTTCCTGCGCGACGCGTGGGCGGGTCTCGAGACCGCGATCGTGCAGGTCCTCCTCGAGATCACGTTCCTCGCCTTCCACGCCTACGAGATGCTGCGCGCCATCTCCCTCACGCTCGTCCGGATGCTCTTCACGCAGCGGCGCCTGCTCGAATGGGAAACCGCGGCGGCCGGAGCCGCCCGGGCGGCCCGGATGCTCACCCGCGGGGGCGTGCGGGTCTTCCTCGCGGAGATGTGGGCGAGCCCGGTGGCGGCGGGCCTGGTCCTGCTCGGCGTGCTACCGCTGCGGGCGACCGCGCTCCCCGTGGCCCTGCCGTTCCTCGCGGCGTGGCTCGCCGCGCCGGCCGTCGCGTGGTGGCTCAGCCGTCCGGTCGCCGCGCGACGCCACGCGCTCGCCCCGGCCGACGCCGATCTCCTCCGCCGCGCGGCGCGCCGAACCTGGCGCTACTTCGAGCGCTTCGCCTCCGAGGAGGACCGCTGGCTCCCTCCGGACAACGTGCAGGAGATGACGGTGACGCCGGAGACGCCGCAACTGCGCGTCGCCCACCGGACGTCGCCGACCAACATCGGCATGGGGCTCCTCTCGACGCTCGCGGCGCACGATCTCGGCTATCTGCGCACGCAACAGCTCGCGGACCGTATCGGCGGCGCGCTCACCACCGTGGAGTCGCTGGAGCGCCACGAGGGACACCTCCTCAACTGGTACGACACGGTTCATCTGGCGCCGCTCGCGCCCCGGTACGTCTCGACGGTGGACAGCGGAAACCTCGCGGGCTCCCTCCTGGCGCTCGCCGCCGGGCTGCGCGGGATCGCCGAGCGAGCCGTGGACGAGGAGGACGAGGACCGGCTCTGCGCCGGCGTGGCCGACACCGCGGCCGTGCTCTCGGAGGCGCTGACGGCGCTCGCGCAGCGGTCCCACGCCTCCACGCCGCAGCGGCAAGCCTGCGGCGTCGCGCTGCGCGAAGTGACCGCGATGCGAACCGCGCTCCACGCCGCCGGATCCGCGCGCGCCCGGCTCGACGAGGCGCGCCTCCGCTTCGCGTCCCTGCGCGCGACCCTCGAGCGGATCGAATCGAGCGCCGCCGCGGGCCCCGAGGCCGATCAGGTCCGGGAGTGGGGCGGCGCGCTTCTCGACGCGCTCGCTCCCCCGCCCGATCGCGCCTCCGACCCCGGCGCCGTCGGGTCGCGGCTGAACGACTTGGCCCGGCGTTGCGACGCGATCGCCGACGCCATGAACTGGAAGTTCCTCTACGACCGCCAGCGCGGCATCTTCTCGATCGGACTCCGCCTGGCCGACGCCGAGGGCCCGGGCGGCCTCGACGCCTCCTACTACGACCTCCTCGCGTCGGAGGCTCGCCTCGCGTCCTTCATCGCGATCGCCCGGGGTCAGGTGCCCCAGGAGCACTGGTTCCGGCTCTCGCGCGCCCTCGTGAGCGTCGAGGGCTGCACGGCGCTCGTATCCTGGAGCGGCTCCATGTTCGAATACCTGATGCCGCGCCTTCTCATGCGGAGCCACCCCGAGACCCTGCTCGACAACACCTGCCGCGCGGCCGTCCGCGCGCAGATTCTTTACGGCCGGCGGCAGCGCGTCCCGTGGGGCATCTCGGAGTCGGGCTTCCACGCCGTGGATCCGCACGGCAACTATCAATACAAGGCGTTCGGCGTTCCCGGCCTGGGGCTGAAGCGGGGGCTCGCCGAGGACCTGGTGATCGCGCCCTACGCGACGGCGCTCGCCGCGCTGGTGGATCCGACGGCCGCGGCCTCGAATTTCCGCCACCTCGCGCGCGAAGGGGCCGCGGGGCGCTTCGGCTTCTACGAGGCGCTCGACTACACGCCGCGCGATCCGAATCGAGCCGAGGGCGGAGCGGAGCGCGAGGGCGGCCCCCAGATCGGAGACGCGGCGAGGCTTCGTCCTGTCCGCGCGTTCCTCGCGCATCATCAGGGGATGAGCCTGGTCGCGCTCGCGAACGTCGTGCTCGACGCGCCGATGGTGCGACGCTTCCACGCCGATCCGCGCGTGCAGGCCACGGAGCCCCTCCTCCAGGAGCGGGTGCCGCGCTTCGTGCCGATCACCCGGCCGCGCCCGCCCGAATCGACGCGAATCGAGCCTTTGGCGGTATCGGTGTCGCCGCGCAACTTCCGCTCGCCGCACACGCGGTACCCGGGCGCCCATTTCCTCTCCAACGGGCAGTACACCACCATCGTCACGAACGCCGGCGGGGGCTCGAGCAGCTGGCGCGGCCGCTCGGTCACGCGCCGGTGCGACGACGCGACGCGCGACCCGGGCAGCCAGTTCATCTACCTGCGCGACGTGCGGAGCGGATCGATCTGGTCCGCGACCTACCAGCCGACCTGCCGGGAGCCCGAAGCGTACCGCGCCAGCTTCCGCGCGGACGAAGTCGTCTTCGACCGCACGGACGACGGGATCGAGACGCGGCTCGAGATCACGGTATCGCCCGAGGAGGACGTCGAGGTCCGCCGCATCTCGCTCGTGAACCGGAGCGACCGCCTCCGCGAGATCGAGGTCACGAGCCTGGTCGAGATCGTGCTCGCGCCGCCCGCCGACGACCTCGCGCATCCCGCGTTCCTGAAGCTCTTCCTCGAGACCGAGTACCGCCCCGAATGCTCGGCGCTGCTCTGCGGGCGCCGTCCCCGGTCGCCCGACGAGCTGGCCCCGTGGGCCGTCCACGTGCTGAGCGTCGAGGGCGGCGTGCAGGGAGCCATCGAGTGGGAGACCGACCGCGCGCGCTTCATCGGCCGCGGGCGGACCCCCGAGAATCCGGCCGCGCTCGAAGGGCGTCCGCTCTCCGGCACCACGGGGGCCGTGCTCGACCCGGTGCTGAGCCTCCGGAGGCGCGTCCGCATCGCTCCCGGCGGTCAGGTGCGGCTCTCGTTCGCGACCGGCGTCGCCACGAGCCGCGAAGCCGCGATCGCGCTCGCGGACAAGTACGACGACCCGGCCTCGGCCGCCCGCACGTTCGCGCTCGCCACGACGCAAACCCAGATGCGCCTCGGCCACCTGAACATCTCCATCGACGAGGCGCAACTCTACGAGCGGCTCGCCTCGAGGGTGCTCTGGACCGACGGCTCCCTGCGCGCGGCCCCCGAGTTCCTCGCGGGCAACACGCTCGGCCAGTCGGGACTCTGGCCGCACGGGATCTCCGGCGATCTGCCGATCCTGGTGGTGCGCGTCGTCTCGGAAAACGACGTGCCGCTGGTGCGCCAGGTGCTGCGCGCGCAGGAATACTGGCGCCTGAAGGGCCTCGACGCGGAAGTCGCGATCCTGAACGAGCACCCCGCCAGTTACCTCGACGAGATGCACGAGCAGCTCGAGGGGCTTCTGGAGAGCGGACCGTGGGCGGCGTGGAAGTACCGCCCCGGCGGCGTCTTCCTGCTGCGCGGCGGCAGCATGCCGGAAGCCGAGCGGATGGTGCTGATGGCGGTCGCCCGGGCGGTGCTGAGCGGCGAACGCGGGAGCCTCTCCGACCAACTGAACCGGCCGTTCCCCGAGCCGCGCTGGCCCAAGCCGCTGACCCCGCCGCGGCCGCACGCGGCGCCGGCCGCGCGCGACATCGGCCCCGAGGTCGAGCCGCCCCCGCTCACCCACGAGAACGAGCTCGGCGGGTTCGCCTCCGGCGGGCGCGAGTACGCGATCGTCCTGCGAGGCGACGCGGACACGCCGCTTCCCTGGGTGAACGTCATCGCGAACGAGCGGTTCGGCACCGTGGTCGGCGCCACGGGCGCCGCGTGGACCTGGGCGGGAAGCAGCCGCGAGAACCGACTCACCCCGTTCGGCAACGACCCGGTGAGCGAGTTCAGCGGCGAGGCGCTCTACCTGCGCGACGAGGAGAGCGCCGCCGTCTGGGGCGCGACGCCGGGCCCCCTTCCCCGACCCGCCGACGAAGGCCGCTGGGTGACCCGCCACGGCGCCGGCGTGACGCGCTTCGCGCACGGGGACCACGGAATCGGATGCGAACTGACCCTCTTCGTCCACGCGGAGGAGCCGCTGAAACTAAGCCTCCTCTCCCTGACGAATCACACGAGCCGCGTGCGGCGCCTCAGCGCCTTCGCCTACGCCGAGTGGGCGCTCTGCCCGCCGCGCGCGGGCGAGAACCGGTTCGTGATCACCGAGCAGGACCCCGAGACCGGCGCCGTGCTGGCCCGCAACCCCTACAACGCGGACTTCCATCCGCGCGTCGCGTTCGCCCACGCGAGCGTGCCGCCCGCCTCCGC
>DATIQI010000179.1:0-9539 GCA_035470985.1 Acidobacteriota bacterium | reverse complement strand
GTCCATCTCCTACGGCCTGCTGCTGATCATCCTGCTGGTCGCGTTCGGCGCGCTCGTCGCGGCGGGCCTGCCGCTCGTGCTCGGCGCCACCGCCGTCGCCGCCTTCCCGATCTCGATCAGGGCGTCGGTGAAGAGCGCCTCCGGCGCGGCGGCGCGCTCCAGGAGCGTGGCCAGCTCGGAGAGGACGTCGGCGTCGGAGATCGTCCGGGCGCCGGCGGAGTCCTTCCCCTTCGAAAGCACCGCCATCACCTTCCGGTTGATCGCCACGGCGCTCCCGAAGACGTCCGACGAGCGCTTCTTCGCGGCCGACAGGGAGAGGTCCTTCGCGAAGTGGTCGCACTCCTTCTTCTTCAAGATCCGGCGGCTCCCGAGCACTTCCAGGAGCTTCTGCTCCGAACGGATGAACCGCTCGGTCGCCTCCACGAGGCGCTTGGAACCCGCGCCGTTTCGCTGCTTCATGGCTGCCCTCCCTGGACGTTCGGTTACCGGTTGTTCCCTGGCACCACGGCGCTGTCGATCGTGGTGACCCGCCCGGCGCCCTGGGCGCTCGAGCCGACGGTCGCCAAGAGGAGCGGCGGGCCCACTTCCTTCACCACGACGGGGAACGTCTCCCCGTCCTTCCAGTCGGGCGCCCCCTGCGCCATCAGCGTGAAGCCGTGATAGCGAAGGAGCGCGCGGCCGCGGCCGAGGGCGCGGGCCACCGTGACGGGGCCCACCTCGCCGGCCTGGATCGCGGCGTACAACTTCATGCCGAGGCCCGGCTCGAACCGGACGCGGATCTCGACGGGGTGCGGCGGGTTCGGCTTCTTCGCGTTCAGACTCCTTGCGGCGACCGCCATCCTTCTTCCTCCTGAGCGCCGCGAAACTCGGCGAAGAGCTCCCGCTCCCGCTCGGTTTCGCGAACGACCACGTCGGCGAGTCCGTCGAGCAGCGCCTCGCGGCGCGACGCGTCGGGCTCGACCGACTCCCACGCGAACGGGGAGAGCGCGTGCGGGGCCGGGACCGGGGTCCAGGCGTATCCCGCGCGGTCCGCGAGGGAATCGGCGATGTGAACGAGGGCGGTCAGCTCCGGCGAGCGCACGGCCGTCTCGGGCGCGTGGTGGCACGCGATGGCCTCCACGATCTCCCCGGGAAGTCCCCAGCGCTCGGCGAGCCAGCCGCCGACTTCCGAATGATCGGAGCCGTACAGGCTCCGTTCCGCCTCCTCGAGCGGCATTCCCTGCGCGCGCGTCAGGGCCAGGGCGGCCTCGAAGCGCTCCGGGTCCCGCTGCCGGAGGAGCACCGCGCCGATGTCGTGCAGGAGGCCGGCCGCGTAGGCCTCGCCGAGGAGCCGGTACTGCACGCGCTCCCCGAGAGCCCGGGCGGCCACGCCGCACGCCATGGCGTGATTCCAAAGATCGGTCAGCGCCCGGTCCGCGGGACCGAGCGACTGGACGACCGAAGCGGTGAGAACGAGATCGCGGATCGTGCCGGGACCGAGCACCAGCACGGCCAGCTCCACCGAGCCGACCTTCCGCGGGAATCCGTAGCAATCGGAGTTCGCCAGACGGAGCGTCCGGGCCGTGAGGCCCGGATCGAGCGCGAGGATGCGCGCCACCTCCTCGGTGGTCTCCGCGTCCATGCGCGCGACCGCTTCCACCAGCCGCGAAGCCACCGGCGGCAGGGTCGGAAGAATGGTCGTCTCCTCCGTCATCCGGCGAAGCAAGGCGCGATCCACGCGCGCCTCAGGAGATCCGCGCGAGGCGGGTGCGGAGCGTCTTCACGGCGCGGGTATGGATCTGCGACACGCGCGACTCGGAGATGTGGAGCGCCTCTCCGATTTCCTTCAGCGTCATCTCTTCGTAGTAGTAGAGGGAGACGACCAGTCGCTGCTGCTCGGGGAGTCCGTCCACCGTCTCGAGGAGCACCTCGCGGGCCTCCTCGGTCTCGATGACCTCCAGGGCGTCCTTGTGGTTCGGATCGTCCACGATGTCCTCGAGCTGGATGACGTCCTGGTCCTCGTCGCTCGAGACCGACTTGGAGAGGGAGAGGAGCGACGTGCCGTGCACCTCGTCCAGGAGGCGGGAGAGCTCGGTGGGGCTCAGGTTCAGCGCGTCGGCCACCTCCTCTTCCGTGGCGGCGCGGCCCAGCTTCTGCGCCAGGTCGCGGGCGGCCTCTTCCACGCTCCGCGCCTTCCGGCGAATGGAGCGCGACGCCCAGTCGAGCGAGCGCAATTCGTCGAGGATGGCGCCGCGGATCCGCCAGATGGCGTACGTCTCGAACTTGGTTCCCTTCGACTTGTCGTACTTCTCCAGCGCGTCGAAGAGCCCGATGATGGCGGCCGACACGAGGTCGTCCCGTTCCACCGACTTCGGGAGGTGGAGCGCCAGGCGGTCCACCACGTACTTCACCAGCGGCGCGTAGCGGCTGAGCGCCTGCTCCTTCTGGCGCTCGCGGCGGTTCTTCGAGCGGGGCGCCCGGTGCTGGAGCGAGTGCAGGATGGACGTCGTGGCCATGGTCGGTCTCTCCGGGCTAGCGGCCCGCTCGCGCCCGGTCGAGCCCGGCCCCTTGGCGGGACTGCTCGTAGTACCGGCGCAGCGCGGTGCGCATGAGGATGAAGCTCGCGACGACGCCGATCACCGCGACGATCAGGAACGCGATCGCGGCGCGGGTCATCACGAGGGGCCACGGGGCCCGGTTGGCGACTCCGATGAGGGCCGCCAGGAGGGCGGCCGCGGCGGCGGAGAGAAGCGTGATGCGGACGAGGAAGCGTCGCACGTTACACGCCCTCCGGCACTTCGTTGCGCGAGACGATGCCGTACGGCCCCTGGGCCGGCGGCGCGGGCTTCGGCTCCTGCCCCATCACGCGGCGCGCGAGCGAGTAGATGCACGACGCGGCCGGCGAGTAGGGGTACGTGGAGAGGAACGGCTCCTGGCGCTGCACCGACTTGGCCACCGACTCGTCGGCCAGGACGCAGCCCCAGTACTCCACGTCGAGATTCAGGAACCGCTTCGCGACGGTGCGGACGCGGCGCGCCACGCCCGCCGCTTCGTCTTCGGAATCGGCCTGGTTCACCAGGAGCGACGGCACGCACTTCAGCGGCCGGCGCGAGAGGACCTTGATCATGGCGTAGGCGTCGGAGAAGGAGGTCGGCTCGGGCGTGGTGACGACCAGGATCTGGTCGGCGACCTGCGCGAGCGAGATGGCGTTGTGTCCGATGCCCGACGGTGAGTCGATGAGGATGATGTCGCACTGATCTTCCAGCTCGCCGAGCGAGCGGATGAGGCACTCGGTGCGGAACTCGTCCAGGTTCGCCAGTTCCTCGACGCCGCTGCTCGCCGGGAGGACGTGGATTCCGTCCGGCCCCTCGAACACGACGTCGCGCACGCTCCGCTGCCCGAGGATCACGTCCTGGAGGTCGTACTGCGGCGCGACGCCCAGGAGGAGATCCACGTTCGCGAGGCCGAGATCGCCGTCCACCACGAGGACGCGGACGCCCTGACGGGCCAGCGCGAGCGCGAGGTTGGTCACGATGTTCGTCTTGCCCACGCCGCCCTTGCCGCTCGTCACGGCGACGATGCGACGTTTCGGCCGCGTGGAGGGGGGCACCATCCCCGTGTTCGTGGCGAGCCGCGGACGGGGCGCGCGCTTGCCGCCGCGCTTCGCCTTCGTGCCGCCGGCCGGTCCCGCCTCGCGGGTCGCGCCCTTTTTGATCTCGGTATCACTCATGGTTTCCTTCCTGATGGCAACTGGCGTGCCGCGGACTACTTCTCGTCCTGGCCTGGAGTTACGTCCTGGGCCGGCTCTTCCGACCGGGTGGTTTCCTGGTCTTTGGGTTCCGCGTCGGTCACTTTCTGACCGGTCGGCTCGGTGCGCCGCGCGGCGCTGTCGGGCCAGACTTCCGGGATCCCGACCCGGCGCCACGCCGAGGTGCGGGCGCGGTCCAGGATCCGATGGGCGGCGCGCGTCACGGCCGGCGCCCCCCACGGCGCTGCCGCGACACTTCGATCGCGCGGGCCAACTCCATCTCGATCGCGCCGGCGGTCTCGCCGGCCGCGGCCTGGCGCGCCGCGCCGAGATCGGCGAGCGCGGTCCACTGGTGCGGCGTCGAGCCGAGGAGAAGGCGGCGCCCCTCCACGTCCACGACGACGAGCGAGCGGCCGATTCCGACCCGCGTGCGTCCGACGACCTGGACATCCGGCGGCGGAGGTCCGAACGCGGGGTCCTGCGCGGAGCCGGGCCGGCGCCAGAAGGCGCGCAGCGCTCCGTAGAGGACGAGCGCGGCCACCGCGACCGCGGTGCCGTAGACGACGAACTCTTGATTCATCGGTTCCCTCCCCGGCTCGGCGCGAGCTGCACGACGCGGACGCACGGTTCCCCGTGGCGCATCTCGAGGCGGCCGTAGCCGACGACGACGGCGTTCACCACGATCTCGACGAGACCGGGCTTCGCCGCTTGGAGTGAAAGGACGCTGCCGGGTTCGAGCGCCGCGAGCGCCGCGTGGCCGATCTCCGCGGAGCCGGCCTCCACCGACAGGCGGTAGGTCTCGGTGGGAGCGGCGACGAACGGCGCGGCCGCGGGCGGATCGGCGGCGCGGAGCGCTTCGATCTCGGCGGGGGTGAGGAGTCGCGACATGGTCTCGGTCTCCGGCGCGCCTAGCGGCCGTTCCGTCCCGCGTTGCCGACGATGGCGCGAACGAAATCGAGATAACGGCGGATCTTGATCGCATCTTCGGACCGGCTCGCTTGGCGCGTGCCGTTGCCGCGGCTCGCGCGTGCCTTGCGCGCCGCGTTGCTCGAGTGGCCGGATCGGGACTTCGTGCGGGGCATCGCTCGCTCCTTTCGTGGCTCGCCGGGGCCAGGCGGCCCGGCCGACCCGTCGTGGGTCGTCCCCGGCGCAAAAGGCAATGGGCGTGCCCGGCCGGACAGGAACTGGTCGGATCGAACTATCTTGTTGTTTGGTAATTAGTTACGGGATGGGCGTAAGGCGGGAACTTCTTCTTGCGGCATCGGCATCGGCGGCGAAAACTTGAGCGAAATGCGAATCGTCGTGCAGAACCGGAGCGTGGGAATTGGCCGGTCGCGCGTCGCCGGCCGAGGCGATCAGAGAATCAGCATCGCGTCGCCGTAGGAGTAGAAGCGGTATCCCTCGCGCACCGCGACCGCATAGGCGTCGAGCACGCGTTCGCGCCCCGCGAACGCCGACACCAGGAAGAGCAGGCTCGATCGCGGCAGGTGGAAGTTCGTGATCATCGCCTCGACCACCTGGAATTCGAACGGAGGGCGGACGAAGAGCGCCGTCTCGCGCCAGGCGCCGTCGTCGGGACGGCCGTCGCGCGCCCACGATTCCAGCGAGCGCACGGACGTGGTGCCGACCGCGATCACCCGCTTCGCCGCCGCGATGGCCGCGGCGGTCTCGGGCGGCACGCGATAGGCCTCCGAGTCGAGGACGTGGTCCTCGGCGTTCTCGGTCGCGACCGGCCGGAAGGTCCCGGGGCCCACGTGGAGCGTGACCGTCGCGAACGTCGCGCCCGCCGATTTCGCCGCCGCGATCGTGTGCGCGGTGAAGTGGAGTCCCGCCGTCGGCGCGGCCACGGAGCCGGCGTCGCGGGCGAAGACGGTCTGATAGCGCTCTCGATCCTCCGGCTCGTCGGCGCGCTCGATGTAAGGCGGGAGCGGCACGTGCCCGACGTGCGAGAGCCATGTCTCGAACGAGGGGGCCTTCTCGCCACCCGCCTCGCCGGCCGACGCGACACCCGCCCCGCCGCCCGGCGCGACCGGCCGGAACGCGATCCGCCGCTTCCCGCGCTCGCCCATCGAATGGACGCGGCCGTGCCACGAGGGATCGGCGAACGAGAGTTCCACGCCCGGCTGGAGGACGCGCGCCGGCTTCGCGAGCACCGACCAGATCCGCTCGGGCGGGACGTCGGGCTCCTCGCGAAGGAGGAGCACTTCGACTTCCCGATCGCCGGCCTCCGCGACGCCACCGCTGCCGCTGCCGCCATGGCCTCCGCCGCCGCGCCGGACGCGCGCGAAGAGGCGCGCCGGCAGGACGCGCGTGTCGTTGGCGACGAGGAGATCGCCGGGCCGGAGGAGGCTCGGAAGGTCGCGGAACCGCGCGTGGCGAAGCCCTTCCGCGGCCCGGTCGAGGACCAGAAGACGGGCGGCGTCGCGCTCGGGAGCCGGGTGCTGGGCGATCGATCCCGGCGGCAGTTCGTAGTCGAAGTCGGCGGTCTTCATGGCGGGAGCCAGATAGGATACCTCGCGGCGCCGGGGCCTGGTAGACTTCGGTACCGAGCCCACTCCCCGCGAACTTCCCCCGGCCTCGAGGGGTACGCGGATTTGATCGGTACGCGACTCTCCCACTTCCGGATCACCGCCCGCCTGGGCGCCGGCGGCATGGGCGAGGTCTATCGGGCCCACGACGAGCGGCTCGGCCGCGACGTGGCGATCAAGCTTCTTCCCTCCGACCTCACCGCCGACGAGGCGGCCCGGGCGCGGCTCCGGCGCGAGGCGCGCTCCCTCTCGCGGCTGAATCACCCCAACATTTGCACGGTCTTCGACTTCGATTCGGACGGCGATCGAACCTTCATCGTCGTCGAGCTGCTCGAGGGAGAGACACTCGCGGAGCGCGTCGCGCGCGGACCGCTCGAGGCGCGGGAGGTGGTCCGGATCGGTTGTGAGATCGCGGCGGCCATCGAGGCGGCGCATGCGGAGGGCGTCATCCACCGCGATCTGAAGCCGGGCAACGTCATGATCACGCGGCGCGGCACGACGAAGGTGCTCGACTTCGGTCTGGCGCGGGTCGAGCAGGTATCCGGTCCGGGGGTCAGCACGCAGTCGATGATCACGGGCTCTCAGGTCGTCGGCACGCTTCCCTACATGGCCCCGGAGCAGATTCGCGGGGAGGAGGCCGGCCGGCGCACCGACGTCTACGGGCTCGGCGCCACGCTGTACGAGCTGGCCACGGGCCGCCGCCCGTTCCAGACGGCGCAGCCCCTTGCCCTCGCGGCGGAGATCCTCCATCAAGCGCCGATACCGCCCCACGCGCTCGGGGCGAAGGTGGACGCAGGGCTCGAAGCGGCGATCCTCCGCTGCCTCGAGAAGGACCCCGCGCGGCGATACCAGTCGGCCGCCGAGGTTTCGAGGGCCCTCGCCGACTCGTCCGCGGCCTCGGGCGCGATCCGGAGGCTCCCCGCGGCACTTCGTCGGCACCGGCGGGTTCCGATCGTGGCCGGCGTGATGATCGCGACGGCGCTGGCGGGATGGCTCCTCCGGGGCGGTTGCGGACACACTCCGTCTGGGATCGCGGAGAGTCCGGCGATAGCCCTGGCGGTCCTTCCTCTGTTGAATCTCTCCGGCGACAAGACGCAGGAATTCTTCGCCGACGGGATGACCGAAGAGCTGATCACGCGCCTCGGCCAGGTGGCGGCGCTTCGCGTGACGTCGCGCAGCTCGATCATGTCCTACAAAGGGACGTCGAAGTCGCTTCGGGAGATCGCGCGCGACCTGGACGTCTCGCTCCTGGTCGAGGGGGCGGTCATGCGCTCCGGCGACCAGGTTCGCATCTCCGCCAAGGTCGTCGAGGTCGCCGCCGACCGCCTGATCTGGTCCGGATCGTTCGATCGAATCATTTCCGACGTGCTCGCACTCCAGTCCGACGTCGCCGCCGCCGTCGTGGAGGTGGTGAAGGTGCGCGTGACGCCTCAGGAAGAGAGCCGCCTGCGGGCGTCGGCCGCGACCAATCCGGAGGCTTACGAGTCCTACCTGCGCGGGCGGGAGCTGGCGGCGACCTACACGTCGGAGGCGCTGCAAAAGGCCAACGAGGCGTACCAGAAGAGCGCGTCGATCGAGCCCCGGTTCGCGCCCGCCCACGCGGGGATCGCGTCCACCTATCTCGCGCTCTCCAGCATGTACATCGACCCAGCCGAGGCGATGCCGCGCGCCGAGGCGGCCGCGACCAAGGCGTTGGCCCTCGACAGCACGTCGGCAGCGGGGCTCGCGGCCCTGGCATACGTGAAGGGGTTCTACCGGTTCGACTGGGAGACGGCGGAGACGATGCTCCTTCGGGCGATCGCGCTCAATCGGAGCGACGCGTTCGCGCGAGACACCTACGGCTATCTCCTGACGGTGACGGGCCGCTTCGAGGAGTCTTCGCGCGAGTTTCGGCGCGCGAGAGAGATCGACCCCCTCTCCCAGGTGTACGCCCACCACTCCCTGATCCCACTCTACGAGGGCCGCCGGTACGGCGATGCGATCCGGGAGGCGACCTCGATCCTTCGCGCGGACCCGAAGGCGGCGTACGTGCGCCTGATCCGCGCCCAGGCCTACTCCATGAGCGGCGATCAGGAGGCGGCCATCCAGGACATCACGTCGGCAGTCGCAACTGAGCCGCAGCCTCATCTCCTCGCGTACCTGGGTCTGGTACTGGCGAAGGCGGGTCGTCGCGCGGCCGCCGACAGCGTCTTCCGCGAGTTCGGGATCCTAGCGAAGTCGGCCTACATTCAGCCCTACACGCACGCCGTGGTGAGCCTCGCGAAGGGCGATCGGTCGGGGGCGCTCGAATGGCTCGAGAAAGGAATCGAGGCCCGCACGGAGGAGGTGGTCTTTCTCAAGGTCGACCCGGAGATGGATCCGCTTCGGAACGACCCTCGATACCAGGCGCTGCTGCGCCGCGTCGGCTTCGGTCCGTGACGACCAGACGCCACCACCCGCGGAGGAGGGGGAGATGACCCAGAACCAAGTGCTGAAGCGGATCCACCGCTCCCACTGGCGCTCGCTCGATCGCCACCTGAAGCGGGCCTACCAGGAGGGGGTAGAGGCCGGACGTGCGAAGGCGCACGGCGCGGGACGACGCGGCCGGACGATTCGCGGCGACGCCACCGTCGCGGGGCTCACGAGGCTCGTGGAGCGCCACTTCGGCCTCGAACGTTACGCCTTCGAGATCCGGATCGTCCACCCGAAGTCGGGGCGGCGCATCCCGGCGCGCGACCTCCTGCGGGACCACCTGGCGGAGGACTAGAGGAGCTTCTGCTGCGTCGCTTCGTCGCCGCCGTTCGCGGCGTCGCCCGCCGGGCGTGCGGGCGGCTCCAGCCCGAGGTGGCGGAAGGCCAGCTCGGTCGCCTCGCGGCCGCGCGCGGTCCGCTTCAGGAAGCCCTCCTGGATGAGGTAGGGCTCGTAGACGTCTTCCAGCGTGTCGGGCTCCTCCCCCACGACCACCGCGATCGTCGAGAGCCCGACGGGTCCGCCGCCGTACTTCACCACGATCGCCTCGAGCATCCTTCGATCCATGTCGTCCAGCCCGCGCGCGTCCACTTCGAGGAGCGTGAGCGCGGCGCGCGCCACGTCGGCCGTGACGACGCCGCCGGCGCGCGTCTCGGCGAAGTCGCGCACGCGGCGAAGCAGGCGGTTTCCGACGCGCGGCGTGCCGCGCGAGCGGCGCGCGATCTCGCGCGCGCCTTCGTCCGCGAGCGCGACTTTCAGAAGGCGCGCCGAACGCTGCACGATGCGCGTGAGGTCGGCCTCGCCGTAGAACTCCAGGCGTGACACGATGCCGAAGC